>DASSQF010000020.1:0-12354 GCA_035702685.1 Propionibacteriaceae bacterium | reverse complement strand
GCAGCCTCAGGGGCACGCGGTCGACACCGTCCTGCCCGACCTCACCCTCGTCCCGGCCTACGCCAGCTTCAGCCTGCGGACCCAGACGGTGAGCTGGGCCGGGTCGAAGGGCGAGCGGTACTCGATCCCGCTCACGGCCGGCCGCGTCTACATGTCCCCGAACGGCTACCGGGTGTACTCCAAGCCGCGCGAGGCGGACAAGACCCAGTGGCACCTGCTCGGCATCTCGCCCGTACCGACCCAGTGCCACAAGCCCGCCACGGTCTCGGGCGGCGGCAAGAGCGAGATCAGCAAGTCCCTGCTCGACGCGTTCGTGTTCGCGAACGCATGGACGGCGAACTTCGACTCCGACATCGAGGAGGTCGCGGACCTCATCGCCACCGACTTCTCCGAGCGATACGTCGACCCGGAGCGCAACACCGACCACCGACCACTGCTCTCGCCGGAGCGCAGCCTGGGCAGCGTCATCAAGCTCCTGACGCCGAGCGCCGACTTCACGGACGCGCACAACGAGCGCATCCGGGCGATCCCGCCGCACATCAAGGAGCTGCTGTTCCTCGTCAAGCGGTACTACCGGCCCGAGTGGGGCGACGACTGGCGCAGCCACTTCACGGTCGGCATCATCAACGGCCGCCTCGGCAACATGGTGCGCCTCGACGGCGACAAGGTCGTCGTCAACATGCTCCGCGTGGGCTACGAGGAGGACGGGTCGTGGCGCCTGTTCAGCCTGCGCCCGGACTTCAGCCCGGCGGTGAAGGTGCAGACCGAGGACGACATCACGGCCAGCACCGTCCTCGCCTCCACCGAGGCGCCGCTCGACTTCAGCAGGCGGCGCGGCCTCAAGGAGGCCCGTGCGGACGCCCGGACCCGTACCCCCGTGTCCCGCAAGTACGTGAAGAACTGCGAGGAGCTGCTCTTCCAGCGCCCGGACGACGCGATCCACCGCGGGTACGACAAGCAGGCCGAGCGCGACATCGCCTCGGGCGGCACGTTCCTGTCCAACTTCCAGCCCCTGACCAGGGCGGATGCGCAGGCGATGGTCCAGGACGCCATCGGCTTCAGCCAGTTCACGGACCCGATGAAGAACCTCATCAGCGACTTCGCCTCGTCCACCGAGGGCCCGTCGTACGTGGTCAGCTCGGCCAACCCGCGCATCGTCAACGGGAAGCCGAGCAAGAACCCCCGCTACCTGCAGCTGCGTCCGGACCGGGCGAACCCCGTCGCGACCGCCCTCGCCGACGTCGCGGACCACCTGCTGCACCACCGGCCGCTCACCGAGTTCGCTCCACTGCCGGTCGACGTCATCGCCGCCGGTCGGCGCAACAACCCGCCGGAGGCCGACGCGCCCGCGCTGTGCTCGTACAACCCCCTCCACTACATGGAGCTGCCCGAGCTGTTCATGGAGTTCATCAGCTCCATGACGGGCAAGTCCCCGTCGACGACCGGGGCGGGGTCGGAGGGCGCGCTCACCAAGGGCCCCTTCAACATGCTGCCGAGCATCATCGACCTCAACGCGGCGTTCCTCAGCTACGCGTTGACGGGGTACGACGGCTGGATCTCGTCCGCCGGGTACATCGGCCCGAAGGTGCGCGTCGACCACGACTTCAGCCTGCTCGTGCCCGAGCTGTTCAGCCGGATGTCGCCGGCCGAGCGCGACGCCCGCTGGCTCATCGAGAACGGCTACCTCGACCCGATCGAGGACGTCGAGCGCGACGGCCGTACGGTCGAGGCGAGCCGGCTGGGCTACCGGATCAACCAGCGCTTCGTGACGACGTTCTTCGGACGCATCTTCCTGCACCCCGACACGGTGTTCACCCCGGCGATGCTGCAGCCGGAGCTCCAGGACGCCGGCGTGTACGCGGACTCGGTCGACGTCATCGTCGAGACGCACCGTCGGGTCGCGCAGAGCTACATCGACGACGACACGATCTCGATGGCGATCCCGCCGCTGCGCGCGCTGTTGCAGTTCATGGCGACGGGCCGTACGAGCGAGGGCTGGACCCTGCACTCGCCCGAGCTCCGGGCGCTGTTCACGCGCGACGACGTGCTGGCCTCCGACTGGTACGCCGCGCGCCTGGCAGCCAAGCAGAAGGCCGACATCTGCCACTACGAGGCGGCCGCCGGAAGGCTCGAGCTGTTCCAGTCCGAGGACGCCAACGCCGACCCGGTCGAGCGCCTCCACGTCCAGCAGCGCCTCGCCGAGGCGTACGCGGAGCTCGGTCGAGTCCGGCAGGACGCGTACCGCGCGAGCCTTGTCGGTACGGTCGGGCTCCAGCCGCTCTGAGGCGGGCTGTACGGGGAGTTGTCCACAGGGGAAGGCGAAAGCCCTCCCCTCGGTGGAGTCGCTGCCGCCAGGCTGGGCGCATGCGCACCCCACGCCCGGGCCTCCTGCCCTCACAGCCGACGTCCTTGCCCATGCTCCTGGCGGCTGGGTCGACCCCGCAGATGGTGCGTACGCAGGTCGCCTCGGGACGGCTCGTCCGGGTTCGGCAGGGCGTGTTCGTCGCGGCCGGCGGATGGCCGGCCGACGCGGCGGCTCAGCACCTCGTCCGTGCCCGGGCGGAGCTGGTCGTCCATCCCGACGCGGCCATCAGCCACGTGTCGGCGGCCCTCGTCTGGGAGCTGCCGCACCCCGGCTCGAGCTGGTGGCACGAGGCCCCGCCGTCCGTCACCCTCCCGTCCGGCGGGGGTGCGCGCTCCGGTCGCGGCCATGCCACCCACCATGTGGGTTCTCTTGCGCGGTCGCAGGTCACGCGCGATCCGGAGGGCTATGCGGTGACGACGGCTTCTCGGACGGCGGTCGATCTCGCCGACGGGCTGACCCTGCCCGAGCGTCTGGTGCTCCTCGACGCGGCCGCCCGGCATGTGGTGGAGTCGCTCGTCGTGGGTGCCGCCCGGAGGGCCGACTACGTGAGGCCCTCGTACGTGTCGGCGGCCAAGGGCCAGCTCAGCGCTGCCGCGGCATCCCGCCGCCCGTGCGGCCTGGCCCTCGCGATCTCCCTGGCGGTCCCGGCCCGAGAGTCTGTGGCGGAGTCCTTGTCGGCCGGGCACCTCCACCTGGCCGGACTCCCCGCACCCGAGTTCCAGCACAGGATCCGGAGCCCGAAGGGCGACCTCTTCCCGGACTTCTACTGGCCGGAGCTCGGCCTGGTCGGGGAGGTCGACGGCACCGTGAAGTACGCCGACCCCTCGGCCTACGAACGGGAGAAGCTGCGCGAGCAGGCGCTGAGGGACCTCGGCTACGGGATCGTGCGCTGGACGGCACGCGAGATCATGCTCACCCCGGACGTCGTCGTCGACCGCGTCGCGCGAGCCCTCGGCGCCTGAACCCGAAACGTGTGGATATGACGGGCCCGAACGCTCCCGGCGACCGCCCGAACCCGAAAAGTGTTGCTGCAGAGGCCTGAAACGCCATCCACAGCAACACTTTTCGGGTTCGGGCCACCCGTGGGCCCAACCACCGCCCCGATATCAACACTTTCCGCGTTCGACGCCCGAGATTCCGCCGCTCCCGGACCGCCACCGGTCCTTCTCCTCGAGCGCACAGGGCGCTGCGACCAGGAGTTGGCCGATCCGTCAGAAGCCTGTGTAGATGAAGCTGCCTCCGCCGTCGGCGACGAAGAACCAGTAGAGGAACAGGGCGGTCAGGGCCAGGAAGGCGCCGACGAACCACACGAGGGCCGGCACGCGGGTGGGCGGCGGGGTCCAGGGGTTCCGCGACGGGTTCACGACCGGGTGGTGCCCGATCGCCTGAAGCCAGGTGAGCGCGGCGCCGAGCCGGTCCGCGAGGGTGCGGGCCTCAGGAGCTGGCGAAGCTCCAGCAGGCGCGTGTGACATCCAACCACCCCCTCCAGCCGAGGTGCAGCGTGTCGAAGAAGTAGTACGGCTCGTACGCCTTGCTGCTGAGGTCGACGAGCTGGGCACCGTTCGCGGCGGCCATCGTGCGCACCTTGGCGCTGAACCCGTCGCGGGTGGCCTTGGGCAGGCCGGTGTAGTCGCTCCACAGGCCGTTGACCGGCATCGCGATGAGCAGGACCTGGATGCCGAGGTCGTGGGCCACGTCGAGGAAGAGCTGCAGGTCGTCGTACTCCACCGACGACGTGAACGTCACGCTCCGCTGCTGGTCCTTGAACTTCGGGAGCTGCGGCACGATCTTGGCCCTGTAGTACGAGTCCTCCATGTTGTACGGGTTCCTGCCGACCTGAGCCTTCCCGTCGGCGACGGCCTTCGCGTCCTCCGCTGCCCAGTCGATCGTGGCCATCGGCTGCTTCCCCGGTCGCCACGGGCCCGTGTACGTCACGGCCTTGCGGTACTCCGACCCCTTGTACGTGTCCCGCAGCGTGTTCATCCGCGACGTGAGCACGTTGTACGGCGCGTCGACGAACTCCTCGACCGCGCTGGCCGTCGTCGTGGCGCAGCTCGCACCGAGCGTGCACAGCTGCGGGACGAGCGAGCCGACCCGCGCGACGAGCCGGGACCTCGTCCTGGCCGACAGGTGCGGGTTCGCGAGCATCGCGTCCCAGGCCGTGTGCGAGAACACCGACTGGAACATGCTGGCCTTCTCCCCGCCCGGCACGAACCACTGCGGGGAGAGGATGAGAGCGACCTTCTTCGTCGCGATGCTCGGGCCGACGGCACCGAGCTCGACCGCGTGGTACAGGGACTGCTGGTTGCCGCGGCCCGACTCGTACATGTCGAAGTCGGACGCGTTCGCCGGGAGCCACGTCCCGGCGTTCTGCGGGATGGGCACGCCGAGCTCGGAGCTGCCCATGACGTACAGGTTCGTCACGCCGTCGGGCTCGCCGGCGATCGCCTGCCGGTACAGCCGTACCGCGTCCTCCCGGTGCCCGGGGCTCTCGTAGTTGAGCACCCGGACGCTGCGCTGCTCGGGGTGCTGGACGAACGTCAGCGCATGGACGGCGAGGTCCGCCGCGGGGCTGAGGAACAGCCCGATGGCGAGGACCGTGCCCGCGAGCAGGGCGGCCACCCGTCGCATCAGAGGCGCTCCGAGACGAATGCGAGGATGCGGTTCACGGTGGAGATCTCTTCGCGCTCGACCGCGGTCGGCGGCACCCTGATGCCGAGCTCGTCCTCGAGGCTGACGAGCAGCTGGGTCATGCCGAGGGAGTCGAGGAGGCCCGCCTCGAAGAGGTCCACGTCGCGCTCGGAGGTGATGGCGTCCGTGCCGCACACGTCGACGAGCAGCCGCAGAACCTGCTGCTCCTGGGCCTCGTCCATGTCACTCCTCGTCTGTCGGTCCCTCGAGTCGGAACTCTAGCCGGGGCAGCGGAGCGGGCCGAAGCCCGAGACATTCGTTGCACGTAGCCACGACGCTCAGGGCGTCTTCCGGAACGCCTCAGATCGAGAGGATGTGCCCCGAGAAGATGAGGAACGAGAACACGACGAGCTGGAACGTGACGGCGATCGCGACGAGGCGGTACGCGAGGTGGTTGCGGTACGCGTACAGGCGGCTCTTCTTCTCGTACACGTCGTTGAGCACGAGCAGCACGCCGTGGTACAGCCCGTACAGCAGGAAGTGGAGCTGGAAGCCGTGCCAGGCGCCCATGAGCAGCATGTTGAGCGCCAGGGCCACCCTGCCTGCGGCGACGCGACGCCCCTTGAAGATGCGCAGCCGCATGAGGTACATGGCGAGCCGCGTGTAGAGGTAGTCGCGGAACCAGAACGACAGCGTGATGTGCCAGCGGTTCCAGAAGTCCTTGATCGACTCGGCGGCGAACGGGAGCCGGAAGTTGGGCGGCGTGCGGATGCCGAAGATGTACGACGTGCCGACCGCCATCGCCGAGTAGCCCGCGAAGTCGAAGAACAGCCGCCCCGTGTAGAGGTACATGTACGCGAGCGTCTGGGGCCACCCCACAGCCCACGCGAGCTGGGTCGTGAACCACGCGGCGAGGACGAACTTGTACACGCTCCCCAGGAGGATCAGCGCGATCCCCCGGCCCAGCAGGTACACGTACTCCTGCCGCGTCCACACCCGGTCCTCGTCCTGCTCGTACCGGCGGAGCCTGTCGATGGGCCCGCTCGCGAGGGTCGGGAAGAACAGGATGAAGAACGTCAGGTCGGCGAGTGGCAGGGCCGTGATGAGGCCGTCGGTCGTCTCGAGGACGACCTGGATGACGCGGAACGACAGGTACGAGACGCCGAGGAACCCGACGCTCATGGTGGGGAAGAGGTTGCCCGCCTTGACGATGACCAGCGGGACGGTCGCTCCGGCGGCGGCCAGCCGCGCCAGCCAGGGGTTCACCTGCTCGTGGCCGAGCCGGTACCGCAGCCACAGCTTCGCGAGCGTCACCTCGAAGACGAGGAAGCCGACGAGCCACACCCACTGCCCGGAGTGCCAGCCGATGAGGAGGACGACCATGACGACCGTCGCGATCCGCGTGTACGGGCGGAGCGGCTTCTCGAGGAGCCCGAGGACGACGGCCGGGAGGCTGACCAGGGTGAGGATGTAGAACCAGTAGAGCGAGCCGTAGGCCTCGATCATCGGCTGCCCGCTTCGAGGGCGCGGCGGTCCGCCTTGCCGTTGGGCGTCATGGGGATCCGCTCCACGACGGTGAGGACCTTGGGGACCATGTAGTCCGGCACGTACGTGCGGAGCTCGCGCTTGAGACCTGTCGCCACCGCGAGCGGGCTGCCGTCCCGCACGTGGTCGAGCTGGACGAAGCCGTGCAGGTGCGTCACGACGCCGTCCTCGCCGCGGATCGCGAGCACAGCCGCCTGCTGCACCCCGGACACCCTGCGGAGGTTGGCCTCGATGTCCTCGAGCTCGATCCGATAGCCGTGGAGCTTGACCTGCCCGTCGAGCCGACCCCCGAAGTGGAGCATCCCGTCGGCGTCGAGCCGGCCGAGGTCGCCTGTGCGGTACGCGGGCGTGACGACGCCGTCGAGGTCCACCCGGGTGAACGCGGCCTCGGTGAGGTCGGGTCGATGCAGGTAGCCGGTGGAGACGGTGTCCCCGGCGATGACGATCTCGCCCGCCTGGCCGGGAGGCAGGTGAACGCCGCTCTCGTCGCGGATGAGGATGGTCGTGCCGGGCTTGGCGCGGCCCACGGGCAGGGCCGAGCCGTCGAGGTGCTCAGGGCCGATCCGTACGCTCGTCACGGCGACGGTCGACTCCGTCGGCCCGTACGTGTTGACCACCCGGGCGTCGGGGAAGCGGTCGAGCAGCGCGCCTGCGGTCGTCGGGGAGAGCGTCTCGCCGCAGAACAGGAAGGTCCGCAGCCGGGGCAGCAGCGCGGCGTCGAAGGCGGGATCCGCGAGGCACAGGTCGGCGAACGACGGCGTGCTGACCCACACGGACACGTCGCTGCGGCCGAGCTCGTCGTGGAGGGCCCGGGCGTTGCCGACGGTGGCGCCGTCCAGCGAGTGGAGAGTGGCCCCCGTCGTGAGGGAGCAGTAGAGGTCCATGACCGACAGGTCGAACGAGAACGGCGCCTGGTTGAGCCACACCGGTACGCCCTGAGCCGGGGCCTCATCGGCCAGGCCGGTGGCCCAGTCGACGAAGTGGGCGAGCGCCGAGGCGGGGATCTGCACGCCCTTCGGTCGACCCGTGCTGCCGGAGGTGTAGATGACGTAGTAGGTGTCGTCCGGGCCCACCGGACGCAGCGCGCCGAGCGGGCCGGGCGGCACGAGGCCTCGGGCCAGGTGCTCCCCGTCGAGGACCTTGACGCCCTCCCCGGTCACCCCGTGGGGCAGCGGCCGGACCGCGACGACGAGCCGCGCTCGCGACTCCGCCACGACGCTGGCGATCCGGTCGGCCGGCCACGAGATGTCGATCGGCACGTACGGGTGACCCGTGCGGACCGCACCGAGGAACGCGACGAGCATCGCGTGCTCCTTGTGGCCGTACACGACGACAGGGCTCCCGTCGTGGCCCAGCTCGCCGGCGATGCGCTCGGCGACAAGGGTCGATGCGGACCAGAGCTGTGCGTACGAGAGGTGCTGGCCCCGGTACGTGTGCGCCGGCCGGTCGCCGTGGCGGGTCGCCGCATCCTGGATGCGCTCGATGACGTCCACGTCTCGCACTGCTCCTCCCTGGTCCGCGCCGATGGTATCGAGCCCTGCACGGCGAGCGCTCGGGCTAGCGTGGCGCGCATGCCCTTCGAGTGGAACGCGCACACCTACGACGCCCTGCCACTACCCCACGTCGGCTGGGGGCAACGCGTGATCGACCGGATGCGGCTCACGGGGACGGAACGCGTGCTGGACGCCGGGTGCGGCACCGGGCGGGACGCCGCGGCCCTGCTGGACAGGCTGCCCGGCATCGACCTCGTCGGCGTCGACGCCTCCGCCCAGATGATCGAGGCGGCGCGAGAACGGCTGGGCGAGCGCGCCACGTTCATCGTCGCCGACCTCACGCAGCCGCTTCCGATCGAGCCCGTCGACGCGGTCATGAGCGTCGCCGCGTTCCACTGGGTCACCGACCACGACCTGCTGTTCGCCAACCTGGCCTCCTCCGTGCGTCCGGGCGGCCGCCTCACCTCCGACTGCGGCGGGGAGGGTCAGCTCGCCGTCCTCGACGAGGCGCTCGTGCGCGTCACGGGACAGCCCAAGCAGTACATCCGCTTCGCCGGCGTGGCCGACACCGAGAGGGCGCTCCGCGGCGGCGGCTGGGAGGTCGAGTCGGTCGTGCTGAGGCCCGACCCGCTCCGCATCGAGGACCCCGACCTCCTCGAGACGTACCTCGCGACCGTGTGCCTCGGGGCGTACCTCGACGCGATGCCGGACGACGAGCACGCGGAGTTCGTGCGGACCGTACGGGAGGCGATGCCGGAGCCGGTGATCGACTACGTACGCCTCGAGATCGACGCCGTCCGAGCCTGAGCGGGCCCGCTGAGGAGCGTCCGGTTCTGCTCACGGCTGAGTCGAGGAGGTCTTCCCGGCTGGACGTTGTGTTGCACTGTTTGCTGAGTAATCATGTAATCATGAACATCTCAGAGTGGTTCGCCGGGCGGTTGCCCGAGTGGTTCACGGGGTCGCCGGAGGTCACCGTCGACCGTGAGGAGATCCTCGTCGTGGGGCGCCTCCGCGTCCCGGACCCGGATGACGGCAGCGCGAGCAGCGACTCGGCCGCCGAGGGACGCATCGCCCGGTGGCGCGAGGAGACGCGTCGAGAACGCATGAAGATCGCGGACGAGGCGGAGGACAGGTTCGGCCGCAAGGTGGCGTGGGGCGCCGAGTACGGGGAGATCCGTGTCATCTTCACCCAGCTCGCGATCCCCGTCATGACCCGTCTGCGCCAGCCCGAGCGGCGGGTCCTCGACACGCTCGTGGCCGCGGGAGTGGCGCGGTCGCGGTCCGACGCGCTGGCATGGTGCGTACGGCTGGTCGGCAGCAACGAGGAGGAGTGGATCGCCTCACTCCGCGAGGCTCTCGGGGCCGTGGACGAGGCGCGGAAGGCAGGCCCGTCCGCCTGAGGGCCGGCCGACACCGGCTACGGCCGTCTCGATGAGCCTCAAGCGCCCGCAACGCCCTGAGGACCCCAGCGAGACGGCCGTCGCCGTTCCTCGGCCTACGAGCGGCGCGCCCGGTCCAGGCCGGCCCGCAGGTCCGACACGAGGTCGTCGATCTCCTCGATCCCGACCGCCACGCGCAGCATGCCGTCGGAGATGCCGGCCGCGGCCTGGACCTCCGGCGGCATCGCCGCGTGGGTCATGCTCGCCGGGTGGCAGATGAGGCTCTCCACCCCGCCGAGCGACTCGGCCAGGGAGAAGCACGTGAGGCCGCTGAGGCAGCGCTTGGCCGCCGCGAGGTCGGCGAGCTCGAAGGAGAGCATGCCGCCGAAGCCGTCCTGCTGGCGTCGCGCGAGGTCGTGGCCCGGGTCGTCGGACAGGCCCGGGTAGTGCGTCGCGACGACCGCGGGGTGCTGGGCCAGCAGCTCGGCGAGCGCCTGGGCGTTGTCGCAGTGGGCCTTCATCCGTACACCGAGGGTGCGGAGGCCGCGGAGCGTGAGGTACGAGTCGAGGGCACCCGCCGGCGTACCCAGGCAGTTCGACCACCACCGCAGCTCCTGGACGATCTCCGGCGTCGCGCCCACGACGGCACCCCCGACGACGTCGGAGTGGCCGTTGAGGAACTTGGTCGTCGAGTGGACGACGATGTCAGCGCCGAGCTCGAGAGGCCGCTGCAGCGCCGGCGACAGGAACGTGTTGTCCACCGCCACCAGGGCGCCGGCGACGTGTGCGGCGTCGATGACCTCGGCCAGGTCGGTGATCCTCAGCAGAGGGTTCGACGGCGACTCGAGCAGGACGAGCGCCGGCTTGCGCGCCCACAGCGCGGGGAGTGACGCCGGGTCGGTGAAGTCGACCGACACGAGCTCGAACTGGCCCTTGCGGGCGAGCGCGTTGAAGAGCCGCCACGTACCGCCGTAGCAGTCGTGCGGGATGGCCACGACGGCACCGGCCGGAGCGAAGGCGGCCACGAGCGTCGTGAGGGCGGCCATTCCGGACGCGGTGATCTCGGCGCCCGCACCGCCCTCGAGGTCCGCGACGGTGTCGGAGAGCAGGGACCGGGTCGGGTTGGACGACCGGCTGTACTCGTGGCCCGGCGACTCCCCCAGCTTCGGCCACGCGTACGTGGTCGACAGGTAGATGGGCGGGACGACGGCGTGGTGCTGCTGGTCCCAGGCCAACCCCGCCCTGGTCGCCCGGGTGATACGGGTCCGCCTGTCCGCCATCTCGCTCCTTCGTGTCGTCCGTGAAGGCTAACGGGGAGGCCGATCCGGCCGAGGATCATCCCGAGAGGTGGCACGTGATTCGGACGAGACCCTCGCCACAGGCATACCGGAGTGCGTATCGTCCAGGGATGAAGATCTCCGATGTACTCCGGACGAAGGGGTCGGCGGTCATCACCGTGGCGCCCCACGAGACCGTCGCCAGCCTCCTCGCGCTCCTGGCCCAGCACAACATCGGCGCCGTCGTCGTGAGCACCGACGGCGCATCGGTCGACGGGATCGTCAGCGAGCGCGACGTCGTCCGCCAGCTCCACACCCGCGGCGCCGCCCTCCTCGAGTCCCCGGTCTCGTCGATCATGACGTCCAAGGTTCTCCTGTGCAGCCCGGACGACGACCTCACCGACATCGCCGCCCTCATGACGGCGAACCGGTTCCGTCACCTGCCCGTCGTGGTCGACTCGCACCTTGCGGCGATCGTCAGCATCGGCGACATCGTCAAGGCGCGGATGGACCAGCTCGCGAGCGAGCGCGACCTGTACGAGGCCTACATCACGCGGTAGCCGGACCCGTACGAGGCCTGGATCAGGCGGCAGCCGGACCCCTACGAGGCCTGGATCAGGCGGCAGCCCGACCCGTACGAGGCCTACATCACCCGAAGGGCCGCCCGGCCGGCGCCCGGCGGGCCGAGGGTCACTGCGCCTGGACGCCCGTCACCAGCGGGGGCAGCGTGGACCAGGGGAAGTTGATCCAGCGGTCCGTGCGGCGCCAGACGTAGTCGCACTTCACGATGCTGTGGGGCTTCTCGTAGATGACGGCCGTGCGGATCTCACGGACATGGGGCGCGCAGAAGTTGCGCACCAGGGCGAGTGTCCCGCCGGTGTCGGCGACGTCGTCGACGACGAGCACGTTCTTCTCGGACAGGTCGATCTGGCGAGGTACCGGCGGCAGCATGACGGGCATCGGCAGCCGCTCCTCGACGTCGGTGTAGAACTCGACGTTCATGACGTGGAGGTTCTTGATGCCCAGGGCGTACGACACGGCGCCGGCCGCGAACAGCCCGCCGCGGGCGATCGAGAGGATCAGGTCAGCCTGGAAGCCGGAGTCCACGACCAGCTGCGCGAGCTCACGGCTCGCCGCCCCGAACCCCTCCCAGGTGAGAACCTCACGGACGTCCGAGTCAGCCATGCCTCGAATCCTGCCAGAGGCCCCCTGCCCGGGGTCGCCCGGGGCTCGTGTCCGTCGCAGGAACGGACCTTGTCCCGGCCGGGTTCAGGGTCTGACACGATGGGCGGGTGGCGCGCCCGTCGCCCGATCTGAGAGCTGAGGATGGACGCTTCGAGCCGCACGCTCCCCTGGAGGCTGCTTCCTGTAGCAGCCCTGCTGCTGTTCGCGACCGTGCTGAGGGCGCCGCTCACCGTGGTCCCGCCCATGCTGGGCATCCTGAGAACCGATCTCGGCATGGACGCGGCGACGGCCGGGCTCCTCACGAGCATCCCCGTGCTGTGCTTCGGGCTGCTGACCCCGGTGGCGTCGCGGCTGCTCTCGCGGGTGGGCATCAACCTGGGTGCCCTGTACTGCGTGGTGGGCATCATTCTGGCGACGGGGATCCGGTCGATCGGCGGTACGTGGTGGGTGTTCGCCGGCACCGTCCTGCTCGGCGTCAC
>DASSQF010000019.1:0-13515 GCA_035702685.1 Propionibacteriaceae bacterium | reverse complement strand
GTGATCGTTCACATCGGCGGTGGAACGTTTCGTGGACAGCTTGACCGGCGTGAGCGGCCATCACAAACTTCTTCTCGTGTGAACGGTCACATCTGTGACAACAACTCACAACCGAGCAGGAGAGTCCCATGGCCGAGCGACGCATCCCGTCGATCCGCGATGTGGCGGCGATGGCCGACGTCTCCCACCAGACGGTGTCGCGCGTCCTCAACGACCCCGATCGGGTGTCTCCGCCGACGAGGGCCCGGGTCGAGCGCGCCATCGACGTCCTGGGCTTCCGGCCCAACGTGGCCGCCCGTGCGCTGAGGTCCCACCACTCGCGCGTGGTCGGTGTCCTCGTCGCGTCGAGCTCCCTGTTCGTCGCGATGGACGGGCTCTCTGCGCTCGAGCTCGAGCTCCGGCGTCACGGCTTCCGCCTCCTCGTCGCGGGCGTCCAGGGAGGAGACTTCGCTGCGATGTCGCGGAGCGTGGAGCCCCTGCTGGCGTACGGAGTCGACGCCCTGGTCGTCGGCGCCAACGAGCGCTCGGCCGGCGACCTCGCCCGGGAGCTGGCCCGTCGTATGCCCGTCGTCGCGCTCCAGCCGGGCATCAGCGTGGACGACGGCCTGAGCAGCGTGGCGATCGACTTCGACACGGGCGTCGCGGCGGTGGTGGAGCACCTCGTCGCCGGGGGCGCGAGGCGGCCCGTCCACGTACCCGGCCCGCAGAACCTCAGCACCGTCCAGGCTCGCATCACGGCCTGGAACCGCGAGGTGACCCGGAGAGGCCTGGCGGCCACCGTCGCCCAGCCGGTTCTCATGACAGGCCAGGGCGGGTACGACGCCGGTCGTCGCCTCATCGACGAGGGCCTCCCCGATGCCGTCTTCGCCGTGAACGACCTCGTGGCGCTGGGTCTCATCCGTGCCTTCACCGAGCACGGCATCCGTGTGCCTGAGGACGTCGCCGTCGTGGGCGTCGACGACTGGCCGGGCGGCGAGCACACCACGCCGAGCCTGTCGACGCTCTCGCAGAGGTTCGAGGAGCTGGGCGAGGTGGGCGCGTCCCTCGTGGTCGAGGCGATGTCGGGTGCGCCTCCGCGAACCGCCCGGATCGCCCCCCGTCTCATCGTCAGGGAGTCGAGCGCAGGCCCTGCTTGAGCGTCTCAGCGTGGCGCGGTGATCTGGGCGGCGAGGTGGCCCGCGCCGTACCCGTTGTCGATGTTCACGATGCCCACCCCCGGCGCGCAGGCGTTGAGCATCGTGAGCAGCGGGGCGAGGCCGCCGAAGGCGGCGCCGTAGCCCACGGAGGTCGGCACGGCGACGACGGGTGCGGCGACGAGCCCGGCGACGAGCCCGGGCAGCGCCCCGTCCATGCCGGCGACGACCACGACGACGCCGGCCGAGCGCAGCAGCGGGAGCCGGCCGAGCACGCGGTGGAGGCCGGCGATGCCGACGTCGACGACGAGCTCTGCCCGCCTGCCCAGGTGACGAGCGGTGAGGAGCGCCTCACGGGCGACAGGCAGGTCGGACGTCCCGGCGCAGGCGACGACGACGAGCTCGCCGGTCGGCTCCGGAGGTTCGGCGGGCCAGGCGACGAAGCGCGCCACGGTGTCGTACGAGGCGTCGGGGAGCTCCGCCAGGATGGCTTCGGCGTGGTCGGGGCTCACCCGGGTGAACAGGTGAGCGCCGGGCGCCTCACGCAGCCGGGCGGCGATCAGTCGTACCTGCTCCACGGACTTGTGCTCGCAGTACACGGCTTCCGGGTAGCCGCGGCGCTCGAGCCGCTCGAAGTCCAGGTTCGCGACGTCGTCAGCCCCGGTCATGGCGCCTCAGGATCTGGAGCGTCATGGCCCCGGACTGGATGCCCTTGAGGTCGACCGTGACGTACCGGAAGCCGGCGGCCAGGACTCCGTCGACGAGTGAGGTCCGTACCTCCGGCTGGCATGCCCTCGCGAGCTCGTCCGTCGGCAGCTCGATCCGCGCCACGTCGCCGTGGTGCCGCACCCGGCAGTCGCTGAACCCCAGGTCCCGTACCGCCTCCTCCGCCGCCTCGATCGCCTGCAGCTTCTCGAGCGTCACCGGTTCCCCGTGCGGGATCCGCGACGCGAGGCACGGCGACGCGGGCTTGTCGGCGACCGGCAGCCCGAACGCCCGAGCGAGCCCGCGCACCCGTGCCTTCGTGAGGCCGGCGGCAGCGAGGGGGCGAAGCACCCGGTGCTCGGCGGCCGCCCGCGATCCGGGCCTGTCGACCCGTTCGGCGTCGTCGGCGTTCTCGCCGTAGGCCACCGCGTCGAGCCCGTACTCGTCCAGCACCGAGTCGTCGATCGCCGTGAACAGCTGGTCCTTGCAGTAGTAGCAGCGGTCGACGGGGTTGGCCGCGTACTCGGCGACCTCCAGCTCGTGCGTCTCCACCTCGACGAGCCGGGCCCCGATGACCGCAGCGACCTCGTGGGCGGTACGACGCTCGGCCGACGCCAGCGACGGTGAGACGGCGAGGATCCCGAGCGCCTTGTCGGGACCCAGCGCGCCGTGTGCGACGGCGAGGAGGACCGCGGAGTCGACGCCTCCGGAGTACGCGACGCCCACGGGGCCGGACCCGAGGGCCGCCGCCACGGCCTCCGCATCCCGGCGCTCGGTGTCGGGCAGCGCGGCGATGGGGCGCATCGTCGAGACAGTCACAGGGTCACCTCCGAGCCTGGTGTGATGCCGGCCGCGACCATCGCGGCGACGGCACGGACGGCCACGTCATGCTCGCGCACTCCCGCGGCGCGCGCCACGTCGGCGAGCGAGTCGAACTCCGCCGCCGCGTGGACGACGCGTCCATCGCGGGAGGCGACCTTCACGGTGAGCGGACGGCCGAGCACGTCGACCGTGCGCCAGGTGCGGTCCAGCACGAACCGGGAGCAGGGCACCTCGCGCACGCCGAGCGTCGTCGTCCCCTCGAGGAGCTCCTCGACGACGGCGTCGTGCGACGCGGCGGTGACGAGGGCGTGGACCGTGAACGCGGGCCGGCCCTTCTTCATGTGGATCGGCACCAGCCACGCGTCGAGGGCTCCCGCAGCCAGCAGGCGGTCGAGGACTCCGGGCCAGAGCCGCGGGTCCTGGTCGTCGACGTTGGCCATGACCTCCACGACCTCTCGGGCCTCGGTGGTCCCGGGCTCGGTCGTCGACACCTCGGCGGTGTCGCCGAGGAACGCCCGTACGACGTTCGGCCGCTGAGGCACGTCCCGTCCCCCCGCCCCGACGCCGACGGCCCTGGTGACCATGGCGGGCATGGCTTCGCACGTCGACGCGAGGGTCCGGATGAGGGCCATGCCCGTCGGTGTGGCGAGCTCCCCCAGCGCGCCGCGCGTCAGCACGGGCGCCGGCCGGTCGTGGGTGTGGCCCCCGTGGTCGTGTGCGTCGTGGCTGTGCCTGTGACCGTGCTCGTGGTGGTCGTGCTCGTCGTCCTTGGGCTGGTGGTGCCCGGCGGCCTGGGGCTCGGCCAGCGCGACGGTCCGCCAGCCGATGGTCAGCTCCGCGACGGCGGGGACGGGCACAGGCATGTCCCCGTGCGCGACCCGTACCCGACCTGAGCCGAGGGCGACGGGGCTGGCCGAGCAGGTCGCCACCCTGAGCAGGCGCACGGCCTCGCACACGCCCACGACGTCCGCGATCGAGTCGAGCGCCCCGACCTCGTGGAAGTGGACCTCGTCGGCAGGGATCCCGTGCGCACGAGCCTCTGCCTCGGCGAGGCGCTCGAACACGGCCGTCGCCCTCGTCCGCGTGAGGTCGGCGAGGTCGGCTTCCGCCAGCATCCGGCGGATGTCGCGGAACGTCCGGTGCGGCGGGTCGTCCACGACGACGGTGACGCCCAGCTTCGTCGCCCGCTGGCCCGCACGGGTGACGCCGTCCGAGGTCAGCCTCACCGCTCCGGGGACCAGCGCGTCGACGGCCGCCTGCACGCCGTCCAGGGGCGCCCCCGCATCGAGGAGCGCACCGAGGACCATGTCCCCGGACACGCCGGCGGTGACGTCGAGCCACAGGTGCGTCATGCTCCGGTCGTTCCTCCAGGTAGGGCGAGTGGGCTACGGGTCCCCAGCCTTCACGACTGGGGTACGACAACGCCTGACACCGTACCCGCGCGTCCCAGGGCCGGGCATCGCGTGACCACGCGGAGTCCGCTCACTCGAACCGGCTGGTCTTCCCGGGCTCCACGTACCAGTCACGCTCCCAGCGGGCACGCCGGAGGACCTCCAGCTCGTCCTTCGGCAGGGGACCCCGGTCGCTCGTGGCGACGTTGCGCTCGACATTGCGAACCGTCCGCATCCCGGCGATCACCGTCGACACCGCGGGGTGTGCGAGGACGAACCGCAGCGCCCGGTCGGGAAGCTCGTCCGTCTCGATCCCCAGCTCACCGACAAGGGCGTTCACGTGGCGCTCGAGCTCCTCGATGCGCCCCCCGCCGAAGTAGCGGCCCCGGAAGTCCCCGGGCTCGAACCGCGTGTCCGAGGTGATCCGCCCCGTCAGCCCGCCCTCGTCGAGCGCGACGCGCACGATCACGCCCACGCCGTTCTCCTGTGCGGCGGGCAGCAGCTCCTCCTCGGGCTGCTGGTGGAAGACGTTGTAGATGACCTGCACGGTGTCGACCGCGCCACTGCGCACGAGCGCCAAGCCCTGCTCGGGCTCGAAGTCGTTGATCGAGATGCCGAAGAAGCGGATCTTGCCCTCGTCCTTGAGCGCCTGGATGGTCTCCAGCCAGTCGCCCTGCCCGACCCACTCGTCGCTCCACACGTGGAACTGCAGCACGTCGAACGCGTCCAGCCCGCTCGCCCGCAGGCTCTCCTCGACGCTGGCGCGGATGTGCGCCCCGGGGAACGTCTGCTCGACGGGTATGCCCGCCCTCGCCGGCCACTCCCCGTTCTTCGGGGGGACCTTCGTCGCGACGATGAGCCCTTCGCCCGCGTGGCGCCGCAGGACCTTCCCGACCAGCTCCTCGCTGCGTCCGTACCCACGGGCCGTGTCGATGAACGTGCCGCCCAGCTCGATGAACCGCTCCAGCGCCCGGAGCGACTCGTCGTCCTGGGCACCGATCCACCCGGAACCGCCGATGCCCCATGCGCCGTAGCCGATGTCCGACACGCGCAGCCCGGTCCTGCCGAGCTCTCGATACTGCATCTCGTCTTCCTTCCCTCGGGGCCGCGTCAACGTGCCCGTCGCTCCCTTGCCCGTACGGTGAGGTGCCAACGCACACTGCCATCCTGCCCGATCCGCATGACGTCCCCAGGATCCGCTGTCCCGAGGTCGGCCGCCCGGCCCATCAGGGGCTCGATACCCACGGACCGGTACGGCGCGTCGGCGGGCCAGCCACGCAGGTTCCTCCACAGCACGAGCGAACAGAGGTCGTCGTGGCCTAGCGCCGACCAGGAGAGCTCGAGAGCGTCGTCGCCGTCGACGACGGTCGCATGGCGGCAGCCCTGCAGCACGGCGCAGGTCGCGGTGCCGTCATCCGGGCCCAGGCGGTCCAGACCAGAGGGCCACGGACGCTCATGGGGGTACGGGTCGAGCACGACCACGGAGGATGGCTGCTCCGCCTCGAGGCGCGCCTCCGGCCCCAGCTCGAGCAGCGCGTGCACGGCGTGGACGAAGGGCGTGCCCGGCACGCCGGTCAGCACGTACGCCACGTCGACCTGGTCGCCCGTCGTCACCGTGCGGTGCAGGCGGCCCAGGCCGGGGAGCTCGACCATGCCTGTCGGCGTCCACGGCCGGCTCCACGCGTCGCCATGGTCCGGGAGGCCGCGAACCGTCGGGACGCACTCCTCCACGCCCCCGGCGTCGACGAAGTCGCCACCGGGGACGACCCGGCCCCGAGCGGCGACCACCGCCGGGTCCGGGTTCGTCCACAGCCATTCCCGACGGATCGTGCGCAACGACGTCCAGCGGCCACCGTGGAGGGGGTCCGTCTCCAAGCGCAGCGGGACGGGGACCCAGGTGGCGCCCGTCACCCGACCCTCTCCAGGACGACGAGGTCCGCGTCGTCGGCGAGGGTGAACGCGACCGGCATACCCTCGACGAGGTCCTCGGCCGCCACCTCTCGACCCTCGACGCAGTACCGGGCGCCCGGAACGAGGGTGCGCGGCCGCAACGTCACGGTGTCCGGCCTCCCGGGCCGCCCGAAGACGAGGAGGACGGTCTGGTCCTTACCGCCGTACTCGACCGCGTACACCGAGTCCGCAGGCGTCCCGTGTGTCTCCACCCGACCGGTGTGGACGGTCTCGCGGATCTCGCGGTACCGGCCCACGAGCCCGGCTCCCCTGGCCAGCTCGGCGGGGCTCCACGCGCCGAGGTCGGCGCCGATCCCGAGGACGCCGGCCATGGCGACGAGGAAGCGGAACTCGAGGCTGACCGGCTCGGTGTCGAGCCGGTCGGGCTCGTCGGTGACCCACGAGCTCATGACGTGGGGCGCGTACGCGGAGAGGAACCCGTGCTGGATGGCGAGCCGGTCCCGGGGTCCAGTCTCGTCGCTCGGCCAGACGACGTCGCTCACCGCGAGGACGCTGAGGTCGATGCGCCCTCCCCCGCCGCTGCACGCCTCGACGGTGACGTGCGGGAACTCGTCCCGCAGCATCCGCATGACCTCGAGGTACCCCTCGGCGTGCTGGATCGACCACTCCCGTCCATGGAGGTCGCCCGGACGGCCGCCGTCGCTGACCGGCCTGTTCATGTCCCACTTGAGGTACGTGATCCTCTCGTCGGAGAGGAGCTCGCGCAGCCAGCCCTTCGCCCAGTCGACGACCTCCCGGCGTCCGAAGTCGAGCACGTACTGGTTCCGTACCGTGACGAGCGGCCGCTCCCCCGCGCGGTACACCCAGTCGGGGTGGGCCTCGTAGAGACGAGACCGTGGGTTCACGGCCTCCGGCTCCACCCAGATGCCGAACCGCATCCCTCGCGCGATCACGCCGCTGACGAGCGGGTCGAGACCGTCCGGGAACTTCCGCTCGTCCGGCCACCAGTCTCCGAGCCCGCCCCGGTCGTCGTCGCGACCCGAGAACCAGCCGTCGTCGACGACGAACGCCTCGACGCCCAGCGCGGCGGCCCGGTCGGCGAGCGCCAGCTGCTGGTCGAGGCGGACGTCGAACTTCGTGGCGTACCAGGAGTTGTAGACGATCGGCCGGTGCTCGAGCCCGACCGTCCTCGCGAGCACGTCCCGCTCGTAGTCGTGCCACCGGCGGCGCAACCCGTCGACCCCGTCCGGGGCGTGGACACCCAGCGTCACGGGCGTCGTGTACGAGGCACCCGGCTCGAGCGTCACCACGCAGGACTCGTCGTCGACGCCCGCGGCGACACGGGTACGGCTCCGGAACGGCGGCACGTCGACGAGCAGACGCCACGAGCCGCACCAGGCCAGCGCCACACCCCAGGCGGAACCATCGGTCGTACCGCTCGACGTCACGGCGACCACCGGCGAGTAGTCGTGCGATGTGATCCCCTGGCGACTGCCGATGGACAGCTCGCCGGCGGGCAGTGTCGCGACCAGGGGCTGGAACTCCCGGGACCAGTGGCCTGCGAGGACCTGGACGTCGACGGGACCGGCTACCGGGAGGTTCCACGCAGGGCTGAACGCCCGGGGCAGGAACAGCAGCCCGTCCCCGGTGTTGGTGACGGTCACGTGCTTGGTCACGACGTCGTGCTCGCGGCTCGCCTCGACGACGAGCGTCACCGCCACCCGCCCGGACGTGTCGACCGCACCGGCCGTGAACGTGGAGACCCTCCCGTCGTCGCTGAACGCGACCTGCTCCGCAGGCCAGGAGAGGCGAGCTCCGAGCGCGCCGTCGGGCTGCTCGACGACCAGCTCGGCTCCTCGTACGTGCCGGGTCCCGAGGGCCGAGTACTCCAGCGGCAGGCGGTCGGGCAACGTGAGGAACGACGCCAAAGGCTCCGGTTCCCAGCCCTGGGGCTCTCCCCTCCCCCAGTCCTGGAGCACCGGCCCGAGATCGTCCGCCGCGAGGTCGACGACGTACCGGCCCGACGCTGTCGACAGCTCCCAGCTCACTTGCTCACTCCCACCAACAGTCCGGACACGAAGTGCTTCTGGAACGCGAAGAACACGATCGTGGTGGGGATCGCCGCGATGAGCGCTCCCGCCGCGACGACGTTCCACTGCGACGTGTAGCCGCCCTGGAGGTTGAGCAGCGCGGCCGTGATGGGGAACTTCGTGTCCGTACGCAGCACGGTGAGCGCCCACAGCAGGTCGTTGAACACCCAGGTGCTCTCCAGCGCCGCGAGTGCCGCCAGCGCCGGCCGGCACAGCGGCATGACGATCGTCGCGTAGATCCTCAGGTCGCCCGCGCCGTCGATCTTGGCGGCCTCGAACATCTCGACCGGCAGCGAGCGCATGAAGCCGTACAGCACGAACGTGAAGAAGCCGAGGCCGAAGCCGACCTGTACGACGACGAGGGCGAACAGCGTGTCGTAGATCCCCAGCAGCTCGCAGATCTGCGCGACGGGGATGAGCAGGATCTGCGGCGGCAGAAGGTTCCCGGCGAGCATCACGAGGAGGATCACCCGGCCGTACGGGATCGGGTAGCGGCTCAGCGAGAACGCGGCGAGCGACGCCAGGAACAGCACCGCGAGCACGGTGCCCGTCGTCACGACGATGCTGTTGCCGAGGGCCCCGGCGATGTTCCCCTCGGACCAGGCCGTGCCGAACGCCTCGAGCGTGAACGAGTGGGGCAGGGAGCCAAGGCCGTTGAACGAGATGTCGTCGAAGCTCCGGAGCGCGACGGCGACGACGAACACGAGCGGGGTCACCCACAGCAGGGTCACCACGCTCATGATCCCGTGGAACGCCCAGTCCCGTCGGTGGCTGCGCCGGCGTACGGCCGGAGCCACAGCGGTGGCAGCCATGTCAGTCCTCCCTTGTCGCACGGGCGAGATAGGTGATGATGAACGCGATCGCGAGGACGAAGATCACGACCGCGAGCGCCGACCCGTAGCCGAGGTTCACGAGCGTGAAGCCCACCTGGTACATGTACGTGCTCAGCAGCTGCGTCGTGTTGTACGGTCCGCCGCGGGTCATCGCCCAGACGATGTCGAACGTACGGAGCGAGTCGATGACCGTGACGGCGAAGATCACGGTGTTCACGTTCCGCAGCTGCGGCATGACGATGTGGCGGAACCGCTGCCACTTCGTCGCGCCGTCCACGGCCGCGGCCTCCTCGAGAGCCGGGTCGCAGCCCTTCAGACCGGCCAGGTACAGGACCATGATGTAGCCGGCCTGGCGCCAGATGGCCGCGACCAGGATCGCGCCGAGCGCGGTCTTGGGGTCGGCGAGCCACTGGTGCTCCTTGGTGTTGATGCCGACCGCGGCCAGCACGACGTTCACCGGCCCGTCCGGCTGGTACATGACCCGCCAGAACAGGCCGGTGACCGCCAGCGAGAAGACCATGGGCAGGTAGATCGCGCTGCGGTAGATGCCGACGCCGCGACGGGGCTTGTTGAGGGCGACGGCCAGTGCGAGACCGGCCACCACGGAGATGCCGCCGAAGCCGATGACCCAGAACACGTTGTTCCGCAGCGCGGTGAGGAAGATCGGGTCGCTCGCCAGGTCGGTGTAGTTGCGCAGGCCGACCGGCTGGGCCGCCCCCACGCCGTTCCACTTCGTGAAGGACAGCTGGAAGCTGTTGAAGGCCGGGTAGAAGACCCACCCGATCTCGATGAGGAAGGGCACGAGGAGCAGCAGCCACACGACCGGTGGCACGCGCCGGGACAGCGACCGCCGGCGGCGGCCCGCCGGGAGCCGGTCGCCCGACTCTCCGGCGGGGCCGCGACCGCGGCCGAGGGCATCGGTGACGGTCATCGCGCTCAGCTGCCCCAGACCTTCTTCGCCGCCGCCTGCCAGTCGGTGAGGATCGAGGAGACCTGGTCGGGGTTGTCGAGGAACTTCGTGAGGGCCGCGTCGGCGGTGGCCTGCAGGGCGTCGGACGAGTCGCGGTTGAAGAACTGGGTGATCTCCTTGGTGTCCTGCAGCAGCTTCATGCCCTTCTGCACGAGCGGCGAGAAGTGGGAGCTGTCCACCTCCGACGACGTGGGCAGGTTCGACGACCCCGACTTCTCGATGAACAGCTGCTGCTGCTTCGCGCCGGCGAGGTAGCTCAGGAGGTCCTTCGCCGCCGCAGCGTTCTTCGTCGCGGAGCTCGCGAAGTAGCCGTCCGTGGGCGCCTCCTCGGCGCTCGGCACGCTGGTGTTGATCGGCGGCACCGAGAAGAAGTCGACGTCGTCGACGTCTCCTGCGGGGAAGGCCGTCGTGACGAAGGCGCCGATGAGGTACATGCCGGCCTTCTTGTTGACGAGCGGCGTGGCCGCCTCCTGCCACGTGTACGAGCGGCCCTTGGGGTCGAAGAACGGCAGCAGCGACTTGTACGTGTCCATGACCTTGCGCACCTCGGCGCTGTCGAACGCGTGCTTCCCGGCGAGGAGCTCACGGTGGTACGCGGCGCCGTTGATCCGGAGGTCGAGGTAGTCGAACCAGCCGGAGGCCATCCAGGCCGTCGAGCCGGTGCCGTTGGTGAGCGGCGAGATCCCCTTGCCCTTGAGCGTCTCGCACAGGGCCATGAACTCGTCCCAGGTCGTCGGCGGCTTGACGCCCCACTCGGCGAACGCGGACTTCCGGTAGAAGACGCTCCACCAGTAGTAGTTGGTGGGGACGAAGATCTGCTTGCCGCTCGCGTCGCTCGACAGGCTCTTGAGCGCCGGCGAGAACTTGGCGCAGGCCCCGTTGCCCGTCCACAGGTCCGAGAGGTCGAGCAGGAGGCCCTTGCTCGCGTAGTCGCGGGCGACGGACCCCGCGTACCAGGTGAGCACGTCGGGCGGGTTCGAGCTGGTCAGGTACGTGGACAGCTGGGCGCGGAACTGCTCGATCGCGACCGTGTTGAGCGTGGTCGGGTACTTCGTGTAGCCCTTCACGACCTCCTCGAGGGCTGCCTTGGGCTTGGGGTCGGACAAGGACGACTGCAGCGTGAGCGAGACGTTGCCTCCTCCTGAGCCGCCGCTGCCGGAAGGCGAGCCGCTCGAGCCGAGGCAGCCACTCAGGAGAGCGGAGCCGCCGACCGCGGCGCCGGCTGCCAGGAGGCCGCGGCGCGTGAGGTTGACGCTGGACGGGGTTGGGATGGACACGTGTTCTCCTTTGAACGGTCGCCCACTGGGCGCTTGTGAACTGTGCTGACTAGGCGGTGCGGATGGGGGTGGAGGTCAGGAAGGCGGCGTTGCACTCCTGCTGGAGCGCCACGTCGGCCCACATGGCGTGCTGGGGCGCGGCGTTGGAGCAGACGATGGTTCCCCACGCGCCGACCCGGATCGACTCGTCGATGGCGCGGCGGCAGAACTCGGCGCCGACCGGACCCTCCTCGAAGCGGCCGTCCCGCGGCGTGTACCCGACCCAGCCCTCACCGAAGACGAGCGGGACGCCGTGGACGAGGGCCCAGTCGCGAGCGACGTCGAGCCAGAGGGCGAGCTTGTCGTACATCGCCTGCTCCCACTGCCCGTAGTGGCGGTAGAGCCAGCGGTCGATGGCGTCGGCGTCGCCGTTGTCGTGGACGTAGATCTCAGGCGCGCAGATGATCGTCGCGCGGTTGCGCCAGGCGGCGTCCGGGCCCCACGAGCCGATCGGCGGGGCGCCGGGGAGCAGGATGTCGCGGGCCTTGTCCTGGTCGAAGGCCTCGACCGTGCCCCGGAGCCCGTACTCGGCGATGAACGCCTCGAGCACGCCGTAGATGTACGGGTGGGTGACGAGCACGTCGATGTTCTCCGGGATGCCGCGCATCGCACCCACCGGGACACGCGCGTAGTTGACGGTCACGGGAACCGAGGGCTGGCGCTCGTGGAACGCCGTCACGGCACGCTCGAGCCGGGGACGGAGCGCGACGACCTTGTCGTCAGGGCTGCCGGTCAGGCCCTCCGCGAGATGGCCCACCTGCACCTCGTTGTGGACCTCGACGAACGCGATCCGGTCGTCCAGTCCGCGTTCCCGCAGGAAGTCGACGAGGTCGGCGAGCGCTCTGGCCTGGGCCTCCGCCCGGTCCTCCGGGTCGATCGCGATGAGGGCGTCGAACCAGTCCGAGGTCTCCGCGAAGGAGGAGCTCTGTTGGTACTCCCAGCTCGACACGATGACATAGCAGTCGTGCCGCCTGGCAGCCTCGAACAGGGCGACGAGGTGGGCGCGGGCGTCGATCACCGTCGGGCCGGCGACGTCGTACCAGCGGACCCTCTGCCCGTACGCGCCGCCGAGCGGGCCGAGGTGGAGAGCGGTCGTGTCCAGGCCCGAGCCGAAGAGCAGGTACGGCATGGCGCAGATGCGCACGGTGTTGTAGCCGCGCTCCACCGCCTCGGCGAACGCGCGGTCCAGGTCCTCGAACGGCTCACCGGGGCCGGTGCGCACGTACCAGGAGAAGTCCCAGAGCGTGATCGTGAGAGCGCTGGGCAGGTGGGCGGGGCGGGGTACGGGCGTGTAGCTCATGCGGTTCTCCGGACAGGTGAGAGGGATCGGATGAGGTCGAGGGCCGGCTCGTTGGAGGGATCGCGCGCCAACACGCTCTGCAGCAGGGCGAGAGCGGGCTCCGCCCCCTCCTGGAGCGCCGCGAGCTCGGCGCCGAGGAGCCCGAGGCTGAGGTCCTGCTGCCGCTGGGGGTCGTCGTGGAACAGCAGCAGGGTCGGCAGGGACGTCGCGAAGTAGTCGATGCGCGCCGGCGTGTGGGCGAGCCTCCGCACGTGGTCGCCGAGTCCGGACAGGAGCGCGTTCGCCCGGTCCTCCTCGCCGACCCTGCGGGCAGCCAGGACCGAGAAGTACGTGTTCTCGGAGTACGCGGTCGGGCTCATGCTCGTGAAGTCGCCGGCAGCGGCCGCGGCCGACGCCCAGGACGTGCGGGCCGCGTCCAGGTCTCCCGTCGCCGCCTGCGCGTCCCCGAGGGCGAGCAGGACCTGGGCCGGGCTGGCCAGGGGGTGCCTGGTCTCGCCGAGGGAGGCCGGAGGCTCGAGCGCGGCGACGAGGTGGTCGACGGCCACGGACGGCTCACCGAGCTGGAGCGAGGACTGTGCCAGCGTCAGGTGGGTCCGCTCCCAGCAGCGCAGGACCTGGCCCTCGCCGCCCTCCCACGGCTGGAAACGGCGGTCCTGCAGCACCGCGAGGGCCTCGGGCGCCCGGTCGGCGCTCACGAGGAGGTGCGCATACGCCACGGTGAGGTCGTCGCGGCAGCCGACGAGGTCGGGACGTGCGTCGAGCCGGGCCAGCCGGTCGTGCACGGAGCGGCCGGTGAGGCGCCACAGCTGGTCGCTCTCGAAGAGGAGGCGGGCGTCATCGGGCGCGACCTCCATCGCCCGCTCGTACGCCTCGACCGCGCCGTCCGAGTCGTGGTCGACGTTGTACGCGGCCACGCCCAGGTTGCGCCATACGACCGGGTCGGACGGGTCCACGGCGACCGAGCGACGCCACCGCGCGACCGCATCGGCGGGACGTCCGTTCGCGTACAGCCAGTGGCCGAGAAGGGCCGAGGCCGTGGGGTCG
>DASSQF010000018.1:0-17971 GCA_035702685.1 Propionibacteriaceae bacterium | reverse complement strand
AGCTCACTGCACGACCGGGCGTGGGCGTGAGCGATGGCGCCCGCTCCGACGAGGCCGACACGGGCTGTCACGGCCCCTCCTCGGTGACCGGTCCGGCCAGCGCCCGGACGGCCTCGATGGTGTCCGCCTCGGCCGCCGTCTTGTCGTCGCGGTACCGCAGGACGCGGGCGAAGCGCAGCGCGAGACCGCCCGGGTAGCGCGACGAGCGCTGCAGCCCGTCGAAGGCGATCTCGACGACCTGCTCCGGTCGTACAGTGACGACCCAGCCGTTGTCGCTGGTCGCGAGCTCGCTGAACCGCTCGGTCTGCCAGGCGAGCATCTCGTCGGTCATCCCCTTGAACGTCTTGCCGAGCATGACGAAGCCGTCGTCCCCGTTCCGGGCGCCGAGGTGGATGTTCGACAGGGTCCCGCGCCGCCGGCCGGAACCACGCTCGACCGCCAGGACGACGAGGTCGAGCGTGTGGCGAGGCTTCACCTTCACCCAGGCGCCGCCCCTCCGGCCGGCTGCGTAGGGGGCGGAGAGGTCCTTCATGACCACGCCCTCGTGGCCGGCCGCGACCTGGCTCTCGAAGAAGCGCTGGGCCTCCGCGGCGTCGCTCGTCGTCACGGAGGGGACCTGGTTGTCGGGCGACAGCAGCCGGGCCAGCACCTCACGGCGCGCGCTGAGGGGCTCATCGAGGAGCGACCGGCCGTCGTGGTGCAGGACGTCGAACACGTACGTGGTCAGCGGCGTCTGCGCCCGCAGGACCTCGGGGTCCTTGGAGGAGGCCGTCCGGGCGCCCGTCACCTGGAACGGCTGGGGCCGTCCGTCCGGTCGCAGCGCGATGGCCTCCCCGTCCAGGACCAGGGTCTCAGCAGGCAGTGCGGCGACGACCTCGACGACCTCCGGCAGCCGGTCGGTGATGTCGTCGAGGGATCGAGTGAACACCCGCACGTCGTCCCCGTGCTTGTGGGCCTGGATGCGGATCCCGTCGAGCTTGCGTTCCACCGACCAGGGCGCGGGCATCGCCGCCGCCGCTTCCACGCTCGGGGCGGAGGCCGCGAGCATGGGGGAGATGGGCCGCAGCACCTCGAGGACGAACGTCTCGAGCCCTTCGACCCCGTGACCCAACGCCACGGCGGCGACCGGGTCGAGCGTTCCGGCGAGCATGGCCGCACGACGGACAGCCTCCAGCGGCACCTCGGCGGCCTGCGCCACCGCCAGCTGCATGATGCCGTCCAGCGCACCCTGACGGACCTCGCCGGTCATGAGGCCGGCGAGGAAGTCACGTTCGGCTGCTGTGGCCGCCGAGAAGAGGGCGGTGAGCGCCGCCCGCCGCGTGGCCGTCGATCCGGACCCGCTCGCCTGCGCCAGGGACATGAACGCCGCGTCCACGTCGGCCAAGGTCAGGGACGGTGCCTCGGCAGGGGGAGGCAGGTCCGCGACCGTGCGGTACCCGACTCCGAGCCGGCCCTGCGGCACACGTCCCGCCAGGAACGAGGTGACGAGCAGGACCTCGCGCTCGCCGTCGACCGCGGCGAGCCGGAGGAGGCGCGCGAGCTCGGCGACCTTCGCGGTGCGCGACCGAGTGCCGGCGACGGTGGCCGACGCCGCGACGAGGGTGGCGAGCTCCATGCGACGATCCTGTCACCGGCCACCGACACTTCCCAGACCTCCAGTCACCGTCGCGAACCGCCAGGAACTGTCAGTGGGGGTACGTAGAGTCCTGGGCATGACGGAGAACTCGAACGGACAGGCCCTCGTCGTCGTCGACGTCCAGGTGGGGGTGATGGACGCGTGCATCGACGCCCAGGAGGTCATTGCGCGCATCGCGGGGCTCGTCGAGGCGGCCCGCCGCCGCGGGACTCCCGTCGTCTGGGTGAGGCACCACTCGGACGAGCTCGTGCCGGACACGCCGGGCTGGCAGATCGTGCCGGAGCTCGTCCCCGCGCCGGACGAGCCGATCGTCGAGAAGGCGTTCGGCGACTCGTTCGCGGAGACGGACCTGGCCGAGCGGCTGGCGGAGGTGGGAGCCACGAGCATCGTGCTGTGCGGCGCCCAGACGGACGCGTGCATCCGCAGCACCTTCTTCGGCGGCCTTCACCGCGGCTACCCGGTCACGCTCGTCGCCGACGCGCACACAACGGAGGACCTGACCCAGTACGGGGTGGGGTACACGCCCGAGCAGGCCGTGACGGTGCTCAACGCGTGGGCGGAGTGGACCCGGCTCCCGGGTGTCTCCGGGTCGGTGGCGAAGGCGGAGGAGGTCTTCGCGAGCTGACGCGGCCGGAGCCCTCGGGCTTGCGTGCACTGGCCAGGAACGAGGGCCGGGACACCGTCCGGCCCAAGGCCGCGGCTCTGCCGCGCCTCGCTTGGGGGAGGCGCGGCACTGCCGTCGGCGTGGTCGATGCGCCTAGGCTGCGAGTCGCCATGAGCACGCAGATCATCGAGGCCCTCGTCTCGGCGCTCACGCCCGACGCCGTCGTGACGGACGTCGAGACGCTGGAGGAGTACGCGCACGACGACGCGGAGTGGGCGCCGTACGTGCGACCGGCCGCCGTCGTCCTGGCGGCGTCCGTCGACGACGTCGTCGCCACCGTCCGTACAGCGCGGGCCTTCGGCGTTCCCGTCGTCCCGCGGGGAGCCGGCTCGGGCCTCTCGGGCGGGGCGAACGCGACCGCCGGCTGCATCGTGCTGTCGCTCGAGAGGATGACCCGGATCACCGAGGTCAACGTCGCCGAGCGCTACGCGGTCGTCGAGGCGGGCGTCATCAACGACGACTTGCGGCGGCACGTCGCGACGTACGGGCTCTGGTACCCGCCCGACCCGGCGAGCATGTCGATCTCGACGATCGGCGGGAACGTCGCCACGAACGCGGGCGGCCTGTGCTGTGTCAAGTACGGGGTGACGGGGGACTACGTCCTCGGCGTCACCGTCGTCCTCGCCGACGGCAGCGTCGCTGCCCTCGGGCGCACGACCGCCAAGGGGGTGACCGGGTACGACCTCACGGCCCTCATGGTCGGCTCGGAAGGCACTCTCGGCGTGATCGTCGACGTCACGGTGAAGCTCCGGCCCCTCGCGGGGCGCGAGGAGCGGGCGGTCATCGGCTACTTCAGCTCGCTCACCGACGCGGGCACCGCCGTGGCGGCCGTCACGAGCGCAGGGATCGTGCCGTCGGCGCTCGAGCTCATCGACAGCATCTGCCTGTCCTCGGTCGCAGCGTGGCAAGGGTGGGACCTGCCCGGGGACGCTAGGGCGCTCCTCCTCGCGAAGGTCGACGAGCCGGGCGACGCGGGGGCGTCGCTCGCCGACCGGATCGGCGGGCTGTTCGTGGAGTCCGGTGGCTTCGCCGTCGAGCGCGCCACGGACCCGGACGAGGTCGACAGGCTGTTCATGGCTCGCCGACTGGCGTACCCGTCCCTGGAGCGGCTCAGCCCCGTGCTCACGGAGGACGTCGTCGTCCCGCGGGTGGCCGTGCCGGCCATGCTCGGGCGCATCGAGGAGATCGCCTCACGCCATGACGTGACGATCGCCAACATCGCCCATGCCGGTGACGGGAACCTGCACCCGCTCATCCTCACCCCCGAGGGCGACGACGCGGCGAAGGACCGGGCGAAGGTCGCGTTCGACGAGATCGTCGAGGCGTGCCGGGAGCTCGGCGGCACCGTGACCGGCGAGCACGGCGTCGGCCTGCTCAAGCTGCCCGGGATGGCGAAGGAGCTGAGCCCGGTCGTCCTCGGCATGCATGCCGCCGTGAAGAGGGCGCTCGATCCCGACGGCGTCCTCAACCCCGGCAAGGCGTTCCCGGAGGTGCGGGCATGACAGCGATCCTGGC
Organism: Propionibacteriaceae bacterium; assembly: GCA_035702685.1. Taxonomy (GTDB): domain Bacteria; phylum Actinomycetota; class Actinomycetes; order Propionibacteriales; family Propionibacteriaceae; genus Fen-668. The sequence goes on along the minus strand of DASSQF010000018.1, from coordinate 14,156 downwards.
CGACGACGGCACCCGTCTCGACTACACGGAGAGCGGCCCGGCGACGGGGCGCGCGGTCGTGCTCGTCGCCGGCTTCAAGGCCGCCGCCACGAGCTGGCGCTACCAGGTCCCGGTCCTCGCGAAGGCGGGCTACCGGGTCATCGCGCTCGACATCCGGGGTCATGGGCCGGCCGACCGCCCGGCGGCCGTCGACATGGACCGCCGCGGGCTCGACGTCCGTGACGCGCTCGATGCGCTCGACCTGTCGAGCGTCGTCCTCGTCGGCGGTTCGATGGGGGCGAACACGATCTGGTCGTACGTGGCGCAGTACGGCACTGAGCGACTCGCGGCCGCGGTGAGCGTCGACCAGACGCCGAAGATGCTCAACACCTCCGACTGGACGCATGGGTTCTACGGCTACAACGAGTCGAACCGGGACACGTACTTCGCCGAAGGCATCCCGGACACGGGCATGGGGACGCCGCTCGCCAAGCGCGGCCCACGCCTCGTCCGCCTGCTGCGGGCGATGTCGGGGGCCGAGAGGACGATGACGCCCGGGGAGCTCGCTCTCCTGCACGACCACGCGACCCGCGACTGGCGTCCGGTCATCGCGACGGCGGACCTGCCGCTCCTGTTCGTCGCCGGCCAGGAGTCGGAGTTCTGGCCCGCGAGCCATGCCGCCGCCTGCCAGGCCCTCGCACCCTTGGGGACCTCCGTCGTCCTGGCCCACGACGGTCACGCGGCGAACATCGAGCAGCCGAAGGCTTTCAACACCGCCCTGCTGCGCTTCCTGCCGCCTGCCTGAGCGTTCGCGGGTGTCGTGGGCCCGCTCAACGACGCTCCAGGATGCGCCCGCCGCCGCGCAGGGGCGCACGACTCGTGGCTGCGTGTCGTCCGACTCGACAGACCCGCGTCGAGGACCAGCGGCTGGGCCAGGCGTCCTGGGTCTGCATCGTCCTCGATGGTCGAGGCGGCCACCTCATAACTCGGTGGCCCACTGTCACAGGCGGCACCTAGTGTGGCGAGCTGATGATGATCGACTTCCCGCCCCGGCTGCGTGCCCGCAGAGACCTCCCGCCGCCCGACCTCCGGTCGCCGGCGCGGTTCCTGCTGTGGCTGATGCGCGTCCAGCCGGGGCTGGTGACCCTCGGTGCGCTCGCGGGGCTCGTGTGGTTCCTGCCGCCCGCCCTGGCGCCGTACGCCGTGGGCCAGGCGATCGACCGCGGGATCCTGGCCGGGGACGCCACCGCGACGGTGATGTGGTGCGTCGCGCTCTTCGTCGCGATCGGGATCGGCACGGCGATGGGCATCGTGTGGCACACCCTCGTCGTACGGACGTGGCTCGTGACGCTGTACGGGACGATGGAGCTCGTCGTCGCGAAGGTCACCGACCTCGGGCACGTGCTGCCTCGGCGCACCCCCACCGGCGAGGTGCTCAGCGTGAGCTCGGGCGACTCGGACGTGTTCGGCGCGGTGCTGGAGGTCACCGAGCGCACGATCGCCGCCTTCGGCGCGTTCCTGCTGCTCGTCTGGCTCATGATCTCGACGTCGCCGACCCTCGGTCTCCTCGTGCTCCTCGCGTCGCCGCTGCTCGTCGCCTCGAGCGTGTTCCTGCTGCGCCCGCTCCATCGGGCTCAGGAGGTCGAGCGGAAGCGGTCGAGCGAGCTCACGAGCAGGGTGACCGACATCGTCGCCGGGCTGCGGATCCTCCGCGGCATCGGCGGTGAGGAGACGTTCGGGACGAACTACGCCGCGCAGTCCCAGCTCACCCGGGCGGCCGGCGTCGCGACGGGCACCTGGCAGGCCGCGGTGCAGGCGCTCTCGGTGCTCTTCGCGGGCCTCCTCCTCGTCGTCCTGACCTGGCGGGGTGTGCACGAGATGGTGGACGGCCGGCTGACGATCGGCCAGCTCGTGAGCTTCTTCGGCTACGCCGTCTTCCTGCTGTGGCCGATCCAGACGTTCTTCGAGTGCGTCCAGCGCTGGGCGACGGGCCTTGTCAGCGCGCGGAAGGCCGTGGCGCTCCTGTCGTTGCGCAGCCCATGGGTCGACCCGGACGATCCCGCCGAGATCGTCGACGGCGACCTCGTGGACGAGGCGTCGGGCCTCGTCGTACGGCAGGGACGGCTCACCGCGCTGGTGTCCGCCCTCCCCGACGACACGGCGGCGCTGGCGGACCGGCTGGGCCGCTACCTCCCGCGCGCCGAGGCGCCCCCCGCCGACGTCAGCTCGGACGAGCTGACCGGCCGTGCGGCGCGCAGGGAGCGTGCGCGGCGGATGGCAGCCCGGGCCCGGACCGCCGCCCGCGACGCCGACATCGCGCACGGCGTGTGGGGCGTGACGCTGGCCGGTACGGACCTGTCCGCGTTCCGGATCGGCGACGTACGGTCGCACATCGTCGTGAGCGAGACGTCCGCGATGCTGTTCGCCGGCACGCTGCAGCGCAACGTCGACCCCCAGGGTCGGGCCACGCGGGAGCAGGCCGAGGCGGCCCTGCGCACGGCGTGCGCCGAGGACGTCTACGACGCGCTGCCCGACGGCTGGCAGGGGGAGGTGGAGGAGAAGGGACGGGGCCTGTCCGGGGGGCAGCGGCAACGCGTCGCACTGGCGCGTGCCCTGCTCGCCGAGCCGCCCGTCATGCTGCTCGTCGAGCCGACCTCCGCGGTCGACGCCCACACCGAGGCCCGGATCGCGGCCCGCGTCGCCGAGCACCGCCGCGGTCGTACCACGGTCGTCACGACGGTGTCGCCCCTGTGGTTGCGCCACGCCGAGGTCGTCGCTCTCGTCATTGACGGCCAGGTGGCCGCGACCGGTACGCACGAGGAGCTCCTCGCAGCGTCGGCCGCGTACCGCGAGGTCGTGGCTCGGGGGATGGAGAGCAGCCTGGAGGACGAGCGCGTCCTCGGCGAGGGTGAGCTCCTGCACCACCTCCCCGACGACACCGGCGGGGAGTCCGACCCGCGCCACGGAGGCTGGGTGATGAGCGATGTCTGAGGACGTGCTCGCCACCTCGGCGCAGACCTGGCGCGACGCGGCGGAGGGTCCGGCCGTACCCGCCGTGCTCACGCGCGCCCGGGAGCTGCGCGGCCAGCCTGTGGGAACGCGCCTGGCCGCCCTGCGGGAGCGCTACCTCGTACGGCAGCGGCGCGCGCTCGACTACTTCGCCTCCACGCGAGAGCCCGAGCGCGGCCTGCCCGTCGCGCCCGCATCCGCGGTCGTCGCGTTCGTACGGGACCTCATGGGCCGGCGTCGGGGCACGTTCGCCGCGCTCGTCGCCATGAACGTGCTCGCCGGGGCCGCGGGACTGCTGGTACCGAAGCTCCTCGGCAACCTCGTGGACAGTGCGTCGAACGGCGGCGGCATGGCCCGGTTGGACCTCATCGCCGCGGTCGTCGCCGGCATCGTCGTGCTCCAGGCGATCGCGACCTTCGCGGCCCGGCGGGTCTCGGTGGTGTTCGGCCAGGGCGTGCTGGCGAGCGCGAGGGAGCGGATCGTACGGTTCGTGCTCGCGCTCCCGTTGTCCCGGATCGAGAGCTCGAGCTCGGGTGACCTCGTCACCCGCGTGACCCGCGACGTGCAGACCATGAGCTTCGCGGCGCGCGACGCCCTGCCTGCGTTCATCCTCGAGGGCGTCCTCATCTCGCTCTCCTTCGTCGCGATCGTGGCGAACTCGCCCCTGCTCGCGATCCCCACCCTGGTCAGCATCGGGTTGCTCGTCCTCGTCGTCCGCTGGTACCTGCGGCGCGCGACGAAGGGCTACGTCACCGAGGGCGGCACGTACTCGCGCATCAACTCGACGATCACGGAGACCGTCGAGGGTGCCCGTACGGTCGAGGCGCTGCGGCTCGAGGGGCTGCGGGCGGAGCGCACCGATGCCGACCTGGCGGTGTCCGGCCAGGCCGAGCGGTACACGCTCACGCTCCGGAACCTGCTCTTCACGACGCTCGACTACGCGTTCCAGGGCCCGCTCATCGGGATCGTGCTGCTCGGCACCTGGGGGTACGCGCACGGCCTCGTCACCCTGGGGCAGATCACGGCCGCCGCCTTGTACAGCCAGCAGATGTACGGACCGATCGACCACATGATCCAGATCCTCGACCGGCTCCAGATGGCGCTCGCCTCGACGACCCGCCTGCTCGGCATCGCCCAGGTACCGGCGGACCGTGTCGTCGGCGACGAGACGCCGGAGGGGGTCGAGCTCGTGGGGGACGACCTGTACTTCGCGTACCGCGAGGGCCACGACGTCCTGCACGGGGTCTCGCTGGACCTCACGCCCGGAGAGCGGCTCGCCATCGTCGGCCCGTCCGGCTCGGGCAAGTCGACGCTCGGCCGGCTGCTCGCCGGCATCAACGCGCCGAGGTCGGGGTCGGTCACCGTGGGCGGCGTCGAGGCGACGCGGCTCCCGCTGCCGGTCCTCCGTACCGAGGTGGCGCTCGTCACCCAGGAGCACCACGTGTTCGTGGGGTCGCTGCGCGACAACATCGTGCTCGCGCGCGAGGAGACGAAGGACGCCGAGGTACGGGCGGCGCTCGGCGCCGTCGGTGCCACCGACTGGGTCGACCGTCTTCCAGACGGGCTGGCGACGACGGTCGGCTCCGGCCACCACCAGCTCACGCCGGCCGAGGCGCAGCAGGTCGCTCTCGCGCGCCTCGTCGTTGCGGACCCGCACACGCTCGTGCTCGACGAGGCGACGTCGCTCATCGACCCGCGGACAGCACGAACCCTCGAGGGCTCGATGCACGCCCTGCTCACAGGCCGTACGGTCGTCGCGATCGCCCACCGGCTGCACACCGCCCACGACGCCGACCGCATCGCGGTCGTCATCGACGGCCGCATCGCCGAGCTCGGCTCCCACGCGGAGCTGCTCGACCTCGACGGCGAGTACGCCGCACTGTGGCGGGCCTGGACGACGTGAGCCCGCACGGGACGACAGTTCGCTGACCCCGCCGGTGGACAGTGCAGGGGTTTATACGACAATCTTGTGAAAACCAAGTAGGACCGGCGTCGACGTCCGACACCGGCGGTCGGAAGGACCCACATGGAGATCACCGAGGTTTCACACGGCGGCTGCGCCTGCGGCCACGACAGCGCCGAGGACATCGTCCTCGACGTCCGGACCATCCCCCACGCGATCCGTCACGCGGCGGTGTTCGGCGCCTTCGACGCGATCCCCACGAACGGGTCGATCGTCATCGTCGCGCCCCACCTGCCGAGGCCCCTCCTGGCTCAGCTCGCCGAGCGTGCGCCGATCGAGGTCGAGTACCTGACCGAGGGCCCGGACGCGTGGCACGTACGGATCACGCGCCTCGCCGCGGCGACCGCCTGAGCGCACCCCTCAGGCGTCGGGCAGCGCCGTCCTGACGCGTCGGCTCGTCATGAGCACGACGACGGCAGCGACGGCCAGCCCGACGCCGCCGGCGGTGAGGAATCCTGCCCGCCAGCCGAACGCGTCGAGCATCATGCCGACGACCGGCGGGCCCAACGACGAGCCGGCCGTGAGCGCCGAGCCGTGCCACCCCATCGCCTCTCCGCGTACCGACTCGGGCACGCGTCCGTTGAGCTCGTCGACGGTCGCCGAGATGAGCGGTGCGCAGAAGAAGCCCGACGCGAGGACGATGGCGAGCACAGCCGTGACGGTGGGTGCCGCCGCCACGGGCAGTGTCAGGGCGGCGAGTCCGGTCAGGAGCACCGCCGACGGGATCGAGCGGTGCCACGCCCCGTACACGAGCCCGCCGATGGCGGAGCCGGCGCTCCACACGGTGATCGCGAGGCCCAGCAGCTCGGTCTGCCCGAACGTCCTCAGGGTGGCGACGAGGGAGACCTCCGTGCCGCCGAGCACGATCCCCGCCGCCAGCACCGCGCCGTACACGCCCACCACCGGAGCCGACACCCAGCGGCGCCCCGTCGACCCCGTCGGCTCCGCCTCCTCAGCACCCGAGACCAGGGGTGGGTTCACGATGGCGAGGAACGCTCCGCCCACCGAGGTGAGGACGGTGAGCGCGATGAGCGTGGGCCGGGTGCCGAACGTCGTCGCGGCGGCGATCGCCAGCAGCGGCCCGATCATGAAGTTGAGCTCCACGATGACGGAGTCCAGGGACAGGGCCGTGCGTCGGACCCCCTCGGGCGCGGCCGCGACGACGATCTGACGGATCAGGGAGAACAGGGGCAGGGAGAACAGGCCGCCGACGGCACAGGCGATGATGAGCATCCAGTACGGGAGGAACGGGGCCACCCCCCACACCAGCGGCACGATGACGAGCGACGGCGCGACGGTGCGTCGCAGCCCGTGCCGGTCGAGCAGGCGACCCCGCCAGGGTGCGGCGATCGCCGCGGCCACCGTGTAACCCGCGGCGACGACACCCGCTGCGGCGTAGCTCATGCCGAGGGTGGAGACGACGTGGAGGGTGAGCGTCACGCCGAAGCCGTACTGGGGGAGTCGCGCGAGCAGGGAGATGAGCTCGGCCTTGCGGAACGCCGGCACGCGGAGCACCGCCCCGTACCTGCGGAACACGTGCACCCCCTGTCGGACCTGACCCAGCCTCCCAGCCGTACGGCTCGCGCCGCACGGGCTGCTCGTGGCCGCTCAGACCACCAGGACTGCCTTCCCGCTCGCCGTGCCGGACTCCAGCCACTCGTGCGCACGGCGGACGTCCTCGAGCGGGAACCGCGTCACCGACGGGACCGCGATCCTGCCCGACTCGTACAGCGGCCAGACGTCCCGGGCCACCATAGCGACGATGTCGGCCTTCCGCTCCGGCGGGCTGAACCGCAGGGTGGTGGCGGTGACGAGGGCGTTCTTCCGGAGCAGGGCGTTGAGATCGAGCGTCGCCTTGCGGCCCCCTTGCAGGCCGATGACCACGAGCCGGCCGTTCCGTGCGAGGGACGCGATGTTCGCCTCGAGGTACTTCGCGCCCATGACGTCGAGGACCACGTCCACCCCTTGGCCGCCCGTCGCCTCCTGGACCGCAGCCGCCCAGTCCTCGTGGTAGTCGATGGCGACGTCGGCCCCCAGGGCCCGGCACGTGTCGAGCTTCTCGGGGGTACCCGCCGTGGCGAGGACCCGACCACCTCGAGCCGTCACGTACTGGATCGCGAACGCGCCGATGCCACCGGTACCGCCGTGGACGAGGACCGACTCCCCGTCGCGGTAGCCCACGTGGTCGAGGTTCGACGCCACGGTGGCGGCGACCTCAACGAGAGCGCCAGCCGCGACGAGCTCGATGCCTCGCGGTGGTGTGCAGCAGTGGGCAGCCGGTGCCACCGCGAGCTCGGCGTATCCGCCGCCCGCGAGAAGGGCCACGACCTCGTCGCCGACGGACCACCCGGTCACGCCCTCCCCGAGCGCCTCGACGCGCCCCGACACCTCGAGGCCGATGACGTCCGAGATCCCGGGCGGCGGGGGGTAGAACCCCTGCCGCTGCAGCAGGTCGGCCCTGTTGACGCCCGCCGCCACGACCCGGATGAGGAGCTCGCCGGCCGCCGGGACGGGGTCCGGGACCTCGGCGATCGTGAGCTGCTGAGGACCTCCGGGCTCGGTGACGACGACGGCGCGCATGGGGACAGCCTGTCACAGCCGGGGATGCGGAGCGGGGGGCGGTGACCAGTAGCATGAGCGGGAACCGGCAGGGGACGCCGGCTGGCGAGGTCGCATAGTGGTCTAGTGCAGCCGCCTTGAAAGCGGCCGGGCGGAGACGTCCCGTGGGTTCGAATCCCACCCTCGCCGCGCTGGGGGAGGAGAGCGATGACGACGCACGTACTGCGGCCCGCGCCGCCGCTGCGCAGCTACGTCGTGGCGGCCGTTCTCGCCGTCCTCGGTGTGGCGATGCTCATCGGCTCGCGCTTCGGGGCCAACCTGTGGCTCCTCCTGTTCGGGGCGCTCGTGCTGGTCGACGGCCTCGCGCTCCTCGTCGTCATGAGGGTCAGCGCGCGTCGGGCACGCGTGGTCGTCGACCTCGACGACAACGGCTACGTCGTGCACGGCCGTGACGGCGACGTCCGCGGGACATGGGACTCGGTGACCAAGGTGACGCGCTCGGACGACGGCAGCCAGCTCGTGTTCCACCAGGGTCCCGAACGGCGCCTCGTGCTCATCGGGCGCGACGTGACGACGCTCGAGAACGACGTGGTGCGCTACCTCGACCGCAGCCGCGGCTACGGCGGTGCCGTCGGGTAGGACGCGCCGGACGGGGGCTCGGCAATGAACCCTTCCGTACGGCCGTGCCGTCGGCCTTCACGGGCGACGGTGGGCTGCCGCGTCAGCCGATGTCAGCCGTCGTCAGCGTACGATCCCGGCCTGGCTCAGGCTCGCGCCGATGGCCACGGCGAGCGGGGCGCAGACGATGAAGGTGAGCACGACGACGAGCAGCCCGCCCCACAGTCGCTGCCCCGGGGTGACGGTGTGGGGACGCAGGGCCAGGTACGTGCCCATGATGATGCCCGTGATCATGAGCGCCAGCAGGCCGCAGAGCACCGCGAGGCCCGCCAGCGTGATGGGGCTGGAGGTGAGGAGCGTGAGGAAGGTCCGCTCGTACACGAGGTAGCCGACACCACCGACGAGGGTGACGAAGAAGAGCAGCGTGACGATGCCCTCGGGCCAGCGGCGCGCCTTGAGGAAGCCGAGACCGGGCACGACCGTACCGGCGATCGTCCACCCCACAGCGCCGGGGAACGTGGTGACGTCGTCCTCGTCGAGAGGTACCGCACGCCGGGCACCGGAGGGCTCGTACGACTCGCTCATCGTCGCCTCTCTGAGGGGGTTGGCGTCATCGTAACGGCACCCGTTGTGAGCGGGGGCAGGCCCGGTGGGCGGACTTCGGGGATGTCGAGGGTGCACCCACGGGCCTTCTCGGGCCCCGCCGCCCCTAGTTGGTGGCGCGTGGCGACGACCGGTAGCATTCCCACGGCATGAGGAGGCGTCGCCTAGTACGGTCTATGGCGCCCGCCTGCTAAGCGGGTTTGGGACACAAATCCCATCGCGGGTTCAAATCCCGCCGCCTCCGCCACAGATCACGGCCCCGACCCACCCGGTCGGGGCCGTCGTCGTCCTCGCCGTATGCCCTCGGGCGGAGCCGTGCCGGCCCCTTCGCGCCGTTTGCTGACCGCAGCCGGCGCCGCCCCGCGTCAGCCCTTGTGCGCGGCGATGCGGGCCCTCAGCTTGTCGAGCTGTTCGTACAGCTCGGCGGGGGTGTGCTCACCGAACTGGCCGAAGTACTCCTCGGTCACGTCGGCCTCCGCCGACCAGGCTTCGTCGTCGAACGCGAACAGCTTCTCGACCTGCTGCGGCGTGAGGTCGAGGCCCGTGAGGTTGAGGTCGTCGAGCTGCGGGATCCGGCCACTGATCGCGTCGACCGCGTCGACCTCGCCGTTGATCCGACGCAGCGCCCACTCGATCGGGCGGGAGTTGTCGCCGAAGCCGGGCCACAGGTACGAGCCGTCGCTGTCCTTGCGGAACCAGTTCACCTGGAAGATCCGCGGAGCCTTGTCGCCCAGCGCCTCGCCGACGCGGAGCCAGTGGGCCCAGTAGTCGGCCATGTTGTAGCCGCAGAAGGGCAGCATGGCGAACGGGTCCCGGCGCAGGGCGCCGACCGTACCCTCCGCGGCGGCGGTCTGCTCCGAGGCGACGGTGGCGCCGACGAAGACGCCGTGCTGCCAGTCGTACGACTCGCTGATGAGCGGGATGTTCGTCGCGCGGCGGCCGCCGAAGAGGATGACGTCGACCGGCACGCCCTGGGGGTCCTCCCAGTCGTCGGCGATCGAGGAGGCCTGGTCGGCGCGCACGGTGAACCGGCTGTTCGGGTGGGCGGCGGGTGTCGGCGAGCCGGGCGCCCAGTCCTGACCGGTCCAGTCGACGAGGTGCTCGGGCGTCTCGTCGGTCATGCCCTCCCACCACACGTCGCCGTCGTCGGTGAGCGCGACGTTCGTGAAGATCGTGTCGTGGTCGAGCGCGAGGAGGGCGGTCGGGTTCGTCTTGAGCGACGTGTACGGGGCGACGCCGAAGAAGCCGGCCTCGGGGTTGATCGCGTACAGGCGTCCGTCCGGTCCGGGTCGCATCCACGCGATGTCGTCACCGACGGTCTCGACCGTCCAGCCGGGGATCGTGGGGCGCAGCATGGCGAGGTTGGTCTTGCCGCAGGCGCTGGGGAAGGCCGCGGTGAGGTGGTAGACGCGACCGTCCGGGCCGGTGATCTTGAGCACGAGCATGTGCTCCGCCAGCCAGCCCTCGTCGCGCGCCAGCACCGAGGCGATGCGTAGGGCGTAGCACTTCTTGCCGAGCAGGGCGTTGCCGCCGTACCCGGACCCGTACGACCAGATCTCGTGGGTCTCGGGGAAGTGCGTGATGTACTTCTCGTCGCTGCACGGCCACGCGATGTCCTCGCGGGCGGTGCCCTCGTCGTCGACGAGCGGGTAGCCGACGGAGTGGACGGCCGGCACCCAGTCGCCGGTCTCGGCGATGAGCTCGAGGGCCGGCGTGCCCATGCGCGTCATGATCCGCATGTTCACGACCACGTACGGCGAGTCCGTGACCTCCACGCCGAGACGGGAGATCGTGCCGCCGAGGGGCCCCATGGAGAACGGGATCACGTACATGGTCCGGCCGCGCATCGAGCCGGCGAACACGCCTCGCAGCGTCTCCCGCATCTCGTCGGGAGCGGCCCAGTTGTTGGTGGGTCCGGCGTCCTCCGGTCGGTCGGAGCAGATGAAGGTACGGGCCTCGACGCGGGCGACATCCGAGGGGGCCGAGCGCGCGAGGTAGCTGCCAGGGCGCTTGTCGGGGTTGAGCTGGATGAGGGTGCCGGCCGCGACCATCTCGGCGTACAGAGCGTCGCGTTCCTCGACCGAGCCGTCGCACCAGTGGATGTCGTCGGGCTCGGTGAGCTCGGCGATCCTCTCCACCCAGGCGACCAGGTCCTCGGGCGCCTCCGGGGGTGCGGTCGTGGCAGTCGTCGCGTCAGCGGTCATGTGTGCCTCCGTGTCCTCTGCATCGAGGGGTATGCGGCAACTGTAAGCGCACCGCACCCCGCCGCTATCCGCGGGGCCGGGGCTCTGTGCTCCTTGTTCTGACAAGGGAAAACGCAGTCCGGGGAGGCGATTTGGACGGCTTCGGTGGCAGTGGGATAGACTCACCCTTCGGTTTCACCCAAGCGCTCGTGGCTCAATGGATAGAGCAGCTGACTACGGATCAGCAGGTTGGGGGTTCGAGTCCCTCCGAGCGCGCCAGCAGTCCCTCTCGCAAGTCCCCTTGTCATCCGCCGTTTGGCATCCGCATACCCTCTGCCCCTCGGACCCTGTGCGGTAACGCCATCGCCTTGGCCCACGGCTGCCCGGCCGCGGAGCAGTCCCGGGCGATGGGCTCGCAGCGATGCCGAACGCACGGTCAGCGTGGGCCGGCGTTCGTTACCTAATCGTTAGACGTCAAACTATCTGAAACGTACGAATCACGCGCCCTCGTCGAGGGGCCACCGCGCGACTCGACTCGCATCGAGGACCGCACGTGTCGGGCTCTCGTCGCTGCGCGCCTTTCGACCGGCGCCGCGGGACGGGCCGGACCCGGACGCCCTCGCGTCGTACAGTCGGGTCCATGCGTGCAGTGCAGGCCCGCGAGGCGGGCGGTCCGGAGGTTCTCGAGCTCGTCCAGGCGGCTGACCCCACCCCGGGGCGTGGCCAGGTGCTGGTGAAGGTGGCGGCCGCCGGCGTCAACTTCATCGACACGTACCGGCGGAGCGGCATCTACTCCGTCCCCTTCCCCCACGTCGTGGGCAGCGAGGGCGCGGGCGAGGTCGTGGCGCTGGGTCCCGGCGTGAGCGGGGTCTCCGTGGGGCACCGCGTCGCGTGGTCCGACGCTCCCGGCTCGTACGCGGAGCTCATCGTCGTTGCCGCCGACCGACTGCTCCGGGTCCCGGACGACGTGGATCTCGAGACCGCGGGCGCGCTCCCGCTGCAGGGCATGACGGCCCACTACCTCTGTGCCTCCACCTACCCCGTGCAGCCCGGCGACACCGTGCTCGTGCACGCGGCGGCCGGCGGCGTGGGCCTGCTGCTGACCCAGCTCGTGGTGGCTCGCGGCGGACGCGTCATCGGCACGGTCTCCACCGACCTCAAGGCCGGCCTCGCCCACGAGGCGGGCGCCGACATCGTCATCCGCTACGACCAGCTCGACGACCTCAGCAAGGACCTGCCGCCTCGTGTCCGCGAGGCGACGGCGGGGGAGGGCGTCGCCGCGGTGTACGACGGGGTGGGCAAGGCCACCTTCGACGCCTCGCTCGCGAGCCTCAAGCCCCGCGGCATGATGGTCCTCTTCGGCGCCTCGAGCGGCCAGGTGCCTCCGTTCGACCTCCAGCGGCTCAACTCCGGCGGTTCCCTGTTCATCACACGGCCCACGCTCGGCCACTACGTGGCCACGCCGGAGGAGCTCCGGTGGCGGGGCGACGAGGTGTTCGAGGCTGTACGGACGGGCAAGCTGTCGGTGCGGATCGGAGCCCGGTACGCACTGGCTGACGCCGTGGAGGCCCACCGTGCGCTCGAGGGGCGCGCGACGACCGGAAAGGTGATCCTCGTACCGTGACCACATCCGCCCAGTCCGCGGCTCCGGGCGCGGAGCCCCTGCCTGCCCGCGCCGAGACCACGGCCACAGTCCCGGCCTTCGCGTGGCGAGGGGTGATGCTCGACGTCGCGCGTCATTTCCTGCCCATCGAGGAGGTGCGCCGGTTCGTCGAGGCGATGTCCGTGCTGCGCCTCAACGTCCTCCACCTGCACCTCACCGACGACCAGGGCTGGCGGTTCGAGTCGAAGACCTGGCCAAGGCTCACCGAGGTCGGCGCCTGGCGCGAGGAGACGGTGATCGGCCGCCCCGGGAACTACCTCGACCGGACGCTGCACCCCGAGAACCACCTCAACAGCTACGACGGGGTCCGCCACGGCGGCTTCTACACCCAGGACGAGCTGCGCGAGCTCGTCGCCTTCGCGCGGGCCCGCGGCATCACCGTGATGCCCGAGATCGACATGCCGGGTCACATGCGCGCGGCACGGGCCGCGTATCCGGAGCTGGGGTACGCACCGGCCGAGCTCGGCGTCGGCCGCAGCTGGGGCATCTACCCGGAGGTGCTGCGGGTGGACGAGGCGGGCCTGAGGTTCTGCACGGACATCCTCGGTGAGGTCCTCGACGTCTTCGACAGCCCGTACGTGCACATCGGCGGCGACGAGTGTCCGCCGGACGAGTGGGAGGCTTCGCCGTCGGCGCAGGCGCAGGCGCGCGATCTCGGGATCGAGAGCGTCGCGGGACTGCAGCGCTGGTTCACGAACAGGATCGGTGAGTTCCTGGCGTCGCGTGGTCGGCGCCTGGTCGGCTGGGACGAGATCATCGACGAAGGCGTGCCCGAAGGGGACCCGGTCGTCGTCGCCTGGCGCAGCTGGACGGACGCGGCGCGGCGCGCCACCGAGGCGGGTCTCGACATCGTCCAGGCACCGCCGTTGCTGTACTTCGACTACGCCCACGGCACGGGAGACGGGGAACCGCTGGCGATCGGGCCGGGGGCGACGCTCGCGGACGTGTACGCGTACGACCCGTACGAGGGGGTCGTCGACCGCGCGCTCGTCCTCGGGCTGCAGGCGCAGCTGTGGAGCGAGTACATCACGCACCCCGACCACCTCTGGTACATGGCCTTCCCGCGACTGGTCGCCGTCGCCGACATCGGCTGGTACGGGGCCGTCCGGCCCTCCTACGAGGACTTCCTCGCCGCGCTGCCGGGCAGGCTCGAAGCCCTCGCCGCTTTCGGCATCGGCCACCGGCCGCTGTCGTAGGAGCAGCCTGCGTCGCCGCCAGCCAGTGGCAGATCACGGGTCGCCGGCGCGCCTACGCACCGGCGACCCTCTGGCGTTCACTCGATGGAGATGTCCCTGCGGGACGGTACAGGCGTGCAGGTCGTCGAGGAGGCCATGGCCCCGCCCCTTGCGCACCGCCGTCTGCACTCAGTGGCACATACGTGCTCGCTGACCGACAGAGGCGACGGTGTGCACGTATGTGCCACTGAATGCAGGGAACTGGCCGACGGAGGTCGAAGGCGGCCGGCGGAATGGGACCGGACGAGGCGACACGAACTTGCAGAGGCAACCGCACCTTCCGTGTCGCGCTCACGACACGACCCCGTTCGTCCACCTCAGCCCCCGGCCACGACGGCGACGAG
>DASSQF010000017.1:0-2331 GCA_035702685.1 Propionibacteriaceae bacterium | reverse complement strand
GCCATGCGGGGATCACCAGCGAGATCGTCATCGAGGCGCGACAAGGGCGGGAACGTCAGCTGTCCTGCGGGAAGACGGCGCTCGAGACCCGTCCGGTGTTCGAGGCGGTGTAGGCATGTGGTTCCGCGAGACGTTCGGGTTCGAGGAGACCGACCGGGCGACAGTACGTGCTCAGGTCATCGAGGACGGCGACGTCATCGTGTCCCGGCCGACGGGCCGACGGATGCGCCGAGGAACGCTGGACCTGGTCAGCCTCCAGGCCTTGCGCCGACGGGCGGCTGAGCTTCCGCCGGGCCGCTCCCGCACCACGCTCAGCGACGTGACGGGCGACATCCGCGAGATCCATGTGCGACCCGACTCCGCAGGGGCCACGTTCCAGGTGGCCTCGCAGGTGAACCTGCTCGAGATGCCCGGCTCCTCGGTGACCCCTGACGCGGGCATCGACGGCTACGAGAACGACCCCACGCAGGGTCCGGCATGCGCGATCGCCTGCGGCGCGGGGACGCTCCACCGGAACTACCTCGTGGACGTCGACGGGCACAAGGGCCAGACGGCCCACCGACAGCTCAACGCCTTCTCGGGGCTGGCGACCGCGCTGGGGATCTCGGTGGAGGTGCGGAACGGGTACGTGTGGCCCACCCGTACAGCGCTTGCCGCCGCCGCCCGTGCCATTGCGGCGGGTGACAGGAGTGAGCTCGCCGGGAACCTCGAGATCGGCGTCCAGGCGGACACCGAGGTGACCTGGCGACACGCCGGGCACACGGTCACCCAGGCGTACTGCTCGGCGCTCCCCCTCGCGTACGTGCGAGGGATACCGATTTCGGAATGGCAGCCACTGGCCCGACTCGTGCTGGACGCCGCCTACGAGGCGACGCTCTGCCTCGCCGCCCTGACCGCGGCCCGGACGGGCAACCCCGCCACGTACCTCACCAGGCTCGGCGGCGGTGCCTTCGGCAACCCGCCGGCTTGGATCGACGCGGCGATCGACCGCGCACTGGGCCTGGCGGCCGGGTACGGACTCGACGTGCGCATGGTCACGTACGGGCCCTCCAGCGGAGGTAGCCGCTAGGACGGACTCCCAGGAGGACGGGGATGATCCTCAGCCGAGCACGTAGGCGACGGCGAAGCCGTCCCAGCCCTTGCTCGACACGGTCTGTACGGCGGTGGCCTGGAGGCGCGGATCGCTCCCGAGCATCTCGAGGACCCGCCGGGTGCCGACCACGTCCGGGTCGCTGGAGTCACCGACGACGCGGCCGCCGCGCACGACGTTGTCGACGACGATGAGCGAACCCGGACGCGTCAGCTCGAGGGCGGCGTCGAGGTAGGTCGGGTTGTTGCGCTTGTCCGCGTCGATGAACACGAGGTCGTACGGCTCGACGCGGGCGGCGACGAGCGACGCCAGCGTCTCCGCCGCCGGTCCCACGATGACCTCGACCCGGTCGTCGACGCCTGCCGCCCGCCAGTTCTCCTGCGCGATCTCGGCGGCCCGCGGGTCCAGCTCGAGCGTCGTCACGCTGCCGTCCGTACCGACCGCGCGGGCCAGCCACGTCGCGCTGTACCCGCCGAGGGTGCCGACCTCGAGGACCCGACGGGCCCCCACGAGCCGGCACCACAGGGCGAGCAGCGCGCCGTCCGACGCCGACACCTCGATGGGCCGCAGACCGGCACCGACCGTACGTGCGCGGATCCCGGCGAGGACCTCGTCCTCACCGGCCACCGTCCCCGCGAGGTAGCGCTCGACCTCGCCCCACTGCTCGGTGTCGCTCACGCGGACAGCTTCTCCATCTCGTCGTCCGACAGGACGAGGTCCGTCGCCTTGAGGGAGTCGAGGATGCTCTCCGGCCGCGACGCCCCAGGGATCGGGATGACGACCGGGTCGAGCGCGAGCTCCCAGGCGAGGGCGACCTGCTGGGGCGAGACCCCGTGGTCCTCGGCGACCTCCTGGAACGCCTGGTGCCGGCCACCCAGCTCACCGGCGCTCCGGATCCCGCCGAGCGGACTCCACGGGAGGAAGGCGATGCCGAGGTCCGCGCAGTGGCGGAGCTCGGCGAACGACGAGCGGAAGCGCGGGGAGAACTGGTTCTGCACCGCGACGAGCTTGTCGCCCAGGATGCTGCGCGCGATGTCGATCTGCTCCACCGAGGCGTTGGAGACGCCCGCGAGCTCGATCGTGCCCTCGTCGAGGAGCTGCTGGAGCGCGTTGATGCTCTCCTCGTACGGCACCTTCGGGTCGGGGCGGTGGTAGTAGTACAGGCCGATGGGACCGCCGAGGCGCTCCGCGGAGGCGCGGCCGGCCTCCAGGAGGTGCGCGGGAGAGCCGTCCTGCGTCCA
>DASSQF010000016.1:0-3144 GCA_035702685.1 Propionibacteriaceae bacterium | reverse complement strand
GTCGACAGGATCATCACCCTGCGCGAGGGCCGTGTCGACGAGATCGGGACGCCGGACGAGCTGGCCACCAGCGGCGGCATCTACAGCGAGCTGCTGGCGCTGCAGGCGTCCGCCTCCCGGGCCGATCGCCGTCGCCTCGCCGCGTACGACATCGCAGGCTAGGGAGGGTCCCGCACCGGCTCGTACGAGCTCGTGTCGCACCTGTCGTGCGGCCCGTCACTCGATGTGGAAGACCTCCTGGAGCTCGACGAACGACTCGTCGGCGTTCTTGTCCCCGATGCCGCTGAACAGGTGCTGCACGGACGCCTGCCAGCGGGCGTTGACCTCCTCGGCGGCCATCGCCTGCTGCGCCGCGGCCAGCCCTTCAGGCGTCTCCACGTAGCCGAACAGGGTGCCGTCCTCGGCGATGAACAGGGAGTAGTTCCCCCAGCCGGAGCGGCGAAGCGCCTCCTGCATCTCGGGCCACACCGCGCGGTGCCGCTCGATGTACTCCGCCATGTGCTCCGGTGCGACCCGCGTCACGAATCCGACCCGCTGCATGCGCTGCTCCTGACTCCAGGGACCGGCCGACCGGTCCGGTGTTGCCGGGCCACCGCGCCCGGCCTCGGGGCCGACAAGGCCCGACGCGTACGTATCGTGCCGCACCGGTCTACGCCTGGGGACCGAGGACCCGGTCGAGGATCTCCGCGAGCGCCCGCGGGCTCTCGCGCACCACGTCGTTCGCCGCGCCCTCGACCTTCTCGCCCTGTGCCCCGGCGATGCCCTTGACGAGGAGATCGCGCGCCGCGACGGAGAGCTTGTTCCCGGCAGCAGCGACGACGGTGGTGGGCGCCTGGATGCGTCGCAGGTCGGTGGACAGGTCCAGCGACATCATCGCGTCGAGGCCGGCGAGCATCGTCTCCTTCGACACTCCGGGCGCGAACGACCTGGCCGGCGCCATCTTGAGCATGGCGCGCTGGACCCGCAGCGTCGTTCGGGGCGGCACGACCGGCGTGTCCACGAGGACCAGCCGTCCGACACGGGCCGGCTCGTCCGCGGCGAACCTGAGCGCGACCATGCCGCCGAGTCCGGTGCCGCACACGTCCACGACGTCGAGGTCCCTGAGCTCCATGATCCCCACGAGATCCGCCACCGCCCCGGCGATGTCGAACCCTCGGGAGTCCGTCGGCTTGAGGCCGCGGAGCCAGGGAGCGTGGAGGGGGCGGTCTGCGCCGACGGCCGTGACCACGTCCTGCCAGACCGGCGGGTTCTGGCCCGCCCCATGAAGGAGGAAGAGCGTACGTGACGTCACAGCCTCCATCCTGACGCACCGGCGGGTGGGCGGCCGAATCCTCCGGAGGAGCCGCATGCTACGTTCCTGAAGGCAGCATGCGGGTATCGGAGACGAGGACCGTTCCTCGAGGAGGTGTTCGTCGCATGGCATTGACCGTCGGCACGCGCCGCGACGACTCCGCTCCGGGAGACTCGGCATTCGTCGCACCGCCCCTCGCCGGACTCGTGGTGTACCAGCTCACGCTCGACCCCGCCATGGGGCCCGAGGAGCGCAACGAGGTGCTGGACCGCGTCGCCGCGCTCGGCGTCACGGCCGTCGAGCTGCTTCCCGGAGCCGAGCCACCGGAAGGTCACACCCAGTACCTGCCCGCGCACGTCGCGGTCGAGCGCTCCTTCGGCGGCGCGGAGAACCTGAGGATGCTCGTCGCCGAGGCGCACCGGCACGGCCTCGCGGTCATCGTCGACATCGCGTACCAGCGGCCGGACCCCGGAGGCAAGGTCGTGCTCGACATCGCACAGGAGTCCGTACGGGGGGTCATCGTCGGCGAGGCGCTGCGCTGGCTCAAGCACGTACGGGTGGACGGCATCCGGCACGACATGGCTGCCTACGGCCGGCTCATCGACGCCGCGTCGATCCCGCGACCTGTCGGCTACCAGCTCATCCGCGAGCTCAACGCCGCGATCCGCCACGAGCTCAGCCACGTCGTCCTCATCGCGCTCGACGAGCGCGGTGACGGCCGCGTGACGTCGATGGACGACTCGGGGGCCCTGTTCCACGCCCAGTGGGACACCGACTACGTCCACGCCATCCGTGCTGCGCTCGACGAGCGGGGCCCGATGTCCGACGTACGCGACGTGATCGGGTCGAGCTTCGGCGACACGTTCAGCCGCATCGTGTACGCGCACTGTGCGGAGCTGATCGGACGCGAGCCGGCCGCCAGCCGCGAGCCCATGGACTGGGAGTCCGCCAAGCGAGTGACGCTCGGGGTGGGCATGGTCCTCACCTCGCCCGGTGTCCCGCTGCTGTTCCAGGGCCAGGAGGCGGCGCATGGCGGGCAGGTGGGCGACGGCGCGCACACCCCGCGGGCCCACCGGTTCCCCGACCTCGTGAAGGACCTGGTACGGCTCCGGCGCAACTGGTACGACACGACGCGCGGCCTCTCCGGGCACGGTCTCGACGTGTTCCACTGCCACGAGGGCAGCCGCGTGGTGGCGTGGCACCGCTGGAGCGACATCGGCCCCGGCGACGACGTCGTCATCGTCGCCAACCTCTCCCGGGAGACGTACCCGGCCTACCGCATCGGCTTCCCCGACGACGGGCCCTGGCGGCTGCGGTTCTCGAGCGACGACACGGCGTACTGCGAGCTCTTCGGAGGGAACCCCTCGACCGACGTGGTCGCGGAGTTCAGGCCGGTCGACGCGCAGCCGGCGTCGGCCGAGGTCTCGATCGGTCCGTACTCGCTGCTCGTGTTCTCCCAGGACGCCTGGCCCGCGTGATCCTCAGCGGGGCGGGAGGCTCGCGCCGACCTCGTTGACGAACCCGTCGATGGAGGCGTCCTGGCGGGCCCCCCAGTTGACGTGCCGACCGTTGGCGTCCCAGCCGCACAGGTAGACGGTCGGGGAGCCTGTCGCGGGGTCGACGCCGTGCTCCCACGTGAAGTAGGAGGAGCGGCCGGGCGCTGCGCCACGCACGACCATGACGGCGTGGGCCTCGGCAGGCTCGGTCGGTGCGGGCAGGGTGACAAGCACCCCCGCGTAGTCGGGCCGCTGCACCACGTACGTCGCGAGGCCGTCGGGGGCCACGCGGTCGCTGTCGGGGACGGACGCGTTGGCGGTGTCCCACAGCGTCGCGAACTTGGGTCCGAGGTCGAC
>DASSQF010000015.1:0-15025 GCA_035702685.1 Propionibacteriaceae bacterium | reverse complement strand
TCGCTCGGATGGCTCGCCACGCACAACATCACGGCCGCCGAGTTCGCCCGCCTGGACGAGCTGCGCGCCGAGCTGGTCGGGCCGTCCGGCTACCAGGACCCGATCGACCTCGCCGACCGCGAGGATGCCCTCGCGGCGTGGCTGCACCAGCGCCACCAGCCCGACGTGTGGCGGACGGCCGGCGCGCTTGCCGCGGCACACGCCGACACCGCCTGGTGCGACCGGGTCGAGGCGCTCCTCCCGAGCGACGCGCTCGCCCCGGCCCTCCAGTGGGTGGCGGGCAGTACGACGGTGAGCGCGCTGCTCGCCGAGGTACGAGACTCGACGAAGCGGGTGTCGGAACTGGTCTCAGCGGTGCGCTCGTACTCCCAGATGGACCGGGCGTCCCGTCAGCGCCTCGTGGTCACCGAGGGCCTGGACAACACCCTGGTGATGCTCGGCCACAAGCTGCGCGACGGGATCGTCGTCGAGCGGGACTACGACCCGCTCGTACCCGAGATCGAGGGCTTCCCGGGCGAGCTGAACCAGGTCTGGACCAACCTCATCGACAACGCCGCGGACGCCATGGCCGACGGCGGGACGCTGCGTGTGGTCGTACGCCGCGAGGCGACCTCCGTGGTCGTGGAGGTCTGCGACACCGGCCCCGGGATGCCGCCGGAGGTCGCGGCGAGGGCCTTCGAGGCGTTCTTCACCACGAAGGAGGTCGGGCGAGGCACCGGCCTCGGCCTCGACATCGCCCGCCGGATCGTGGTGGAACGCCACGGCGGCGAGATCGCCATCCGGTCGGAGCCTGGCAGCACCGTGGTGAGTGTGCGGCTGCCGGTGCACTGACAGGCGCTCAGGCGCCGTGGTGCTGCACGGGGTCGTCGACGGTATCGAGTGAGGCACGCGGGGTATGGGGAGATCCTCCGGTCCGGTGGGCGGAGCCATGCACTCGGATGACACAGGAGTCGCGGATGGGTAGCACCGAAGTCCTCGAGAAGGAACGTCATGCGGCGCCGGGTCGGGCGGCGCCTGTCGCCGGAGTGGCCCTGTCCGCTCTGGGTGTCGTCTTCGGGGACATCGGGACGAGCCCCCTGTACGCGCTGCAGACCGTGTTCAGCGCCCAGCACAACGCCGTGCAGGCGACCAGGGAGGACGTCTTCGGTGTCATCTCGATGGCGTTCTGGTCCATCACGATCATCGTGTCGTACGGCTACGCGTTCCTCATCCTCCGAGCGGACAACGACGGCGAGGGCGGCATCCTGTCCCTGGTCGCCCTTCTCCGCTCGAAGCTGGCCAGTCGGCCGCGTCTGGTGGCCGCGTCGCTCGTCATGGGCATCATCGGGGCGTCCTTGTTCTACGGCGACAGCATCATCACGCCGGCCATCTCCGTGATGTCCGCCATCGAGGGAACGACAGTCGTCAACCAGGCGTTCCAGCCGCTCGTGCTGCCGGTGTCGCTGCTGATCCTGACCGGGCTGTTCACCGTGCAGCGGTTCGGCACGGGCGCGGTCGGCCGCTTCTTCGGCCCGGTGATGGCGCTGTGGTTCGTCGTCCTGATCCTGCTCGGCCTGCCGCACATCGCTGCCAACCCGGAGATCCTGGTCGCCCTGTCACCGCACCACGCCATCCTGTTCGGCGTCACGCACCCGGGCATCGCCTTCATCGCGATGGGAGCGATCGTGCTGACGGTGACCGGAGTGGAGGCGCTGTACGCCGACATGGGGCACTTCGGTCGTACGCCCATCAGACTCGCGTGGTTCGTCCTGGTGTTCCCCGCGCTCACCATCGTCTACCTCGGCATGGGCGCGATGATCCTGCGCGAGCCCGCCACGGTCGACAACCCCTTCTTCCACCTGGCGCCGGCCTGGGCCCAGATCCCCCTCGTGGTTCTCTCCGCCGTCGCCACCGTCATCGCCTCCCAAGCCGTCATCTCCGGCGCGTACTCCGTCTCCCGGCAGGCCAGCCGCTCAGGGCTGCTCCCGCGGCTCAAGGTGGTGCACACCTCGAAGGAGGAGGGCGGCCAGATCTACATCAGCGGCATCAACTGGATCCTGTTCGTCGGCGTCGTCGTGCTCATCGGGGTGTTCCAGTCGTCCCAGGGCCTGGCGAGCGCGTACGGGCTGGCGGTCACGGGCACCCTGCTGCTGGAGATGGTCGTGTTCCTGGTGCTGGCGTACTTCGTGTGGCGCGTCCAGGCCTGGAAGATCGCCGTCGCCGTGGTCCTGATCCTGGGCCTCGAACTGGTGTTCTTCGTCTCGAACCTCGCCAAGATCCTGCACGGCGGCTGGCTGCCGCTCCTCATCGCCTCGCTCGCGGCCACAGTCATGTGGACGTGGCGGCAGGGTCAGGAGTCGGTCGACCGGAAGCGGCGCCAGATCGAGGGTCCGCTGGCGGACTTCATCGAGATGGTCCGTACGAACCACATCCCGAGAGTTCCCGGTCTGGCCGTGTTCCCTCATCCCAACGCGACGACGACCCCGCTGGCGCTGAGGCAGACCGTGGACTACTACCACGTCCTGCACGAGCACATCGCGATCGTCAGCATCGTCAACGAGAACGTGCCGCACATCCGTCACGTGGAGAGGGCGAGCGTCGACGACCTGGGCTACCTCGACGACGGGATCATCCACATCAGCTACCGGGTCGGGTTCAACGACAGCCAGCTCGTACCGGCCGCGCTGCAGTGGGCGAAGGAGATGAGTCCCGAGATGGACCTCGACCCCGAGGACGCCCACTACTTCCTGTCCTCGCTGAGGCTCAGGGCTGGTGACGTCTCCTCTCTGCCCGGGTGGCGCAGGCGCATCTTCCTGTGGCTGTCGGCCAACGAGCCGAACCGGACGAGCGTCTTCCACCTCCCGCCCGACCGCACCGTCGTCGTCGGCGGCACCCTCGAGATCTAGGTGTCGTGCCCTCACACGCGCCGTGGGGCGGCGACGACGACCGCGGGCTGATCACGCCGTACGTCGCGATGCCGGGCCTCGGGACGACGCAGCCGGACCCCAGGCCTCGCTGCGACGGCGATGCCTGACTCCCGTGTTCTGGTGGTTCTCAGCCTGGTCCGGGGAGCCCGATCGGCTGACTCCCGTGTTGTGGTGGTTGTGAGGCCTTTCTGAGGGGCCACAACCACCAGTACACGGGACTCAACCCTCGAGCGTCGTGCCGGCCGGCTCATAACCGCCAGTTCACGGGAGTCAGCGGGCCGGTTCTCCTCAGTGGGCCGGCGCTCTCATGAGTAGGACGCTCCGGAGGCCGTCACCACCGGTGCGCCACGTCGACGACCAGCCGGCTGCTGCTGCCCGGCCCGGTGAGGACGAACACCCGGAAGGGCAGCCTCGCGCGGACCCCGATCCCGACGGAGCTGTAGCCCTCGTACGTACCCGCCCAGACCACCTGCCGGAACGTCCGGTAGCCGGTGACATTCCTGAGCTCGTTGGGGTTGGCGTAGAAGAACGTCTGCGCGCCTGTCACCGGGTTGTAGCCCGGGTTCATGACGCTGATCTGCAGGGCGGCGCCGCCGCGGGTCGCCACCGGGAAGCCGCCCCCTTCCGTGTGGATCTGGGACACGTACTGGACGTTGTACGTACCGACCGGACCGGACACATCGATGACGAGCCGGTCGTAGCAGGCGTGCCTGCCGGTGCGCACGTTGTAGACGTAGTCGGTGGCGGACGCGTACGAGGGTCCGGCACCCGTCTTCGCCAGGGAGCCCCACCAGATGCCGCAGTACGGACGGGCGGCGGCCTCGGCCGCCGGTGCCGCCGTGAGGCTGACGGCCATCACGACGAGGATCCCCAGGAGAAGCCTCAACAGCTTCCTCATCACAGCCCTCCTTCGCTCGTGTACGAGCTGATGACGGGACGCTCGGCGCCGTCGGGCAGGCTGCGGGACTCCACGCGACTGAGTCGACACGTCCCGCCATCAGGATCTCACTGCAGGCAGGCTCGCGGGCGCGAATGCCCTAGTCGGCTCGGGATCGGTGGGTCTCGGAGCGCCTGACGGGCGCGGTGCACGACGCATCCTGCGTTGATCGGGGTCGGTCCCCAGCATCACTCACGACCGGGCGAGGCACCGTACGCCCCGTGCAGGGACGAACGCCACACCGCGACCCTCCCGGACGGCCCCCGCTCAGACCCAGAGGTCGAGGCGGACGCTGGAGGAGCAGCGGTCGAGCTCCTCGGCAGACAGCGCCAGGTCGGCGGCCTTGGCGGAGTCGACGATGGAGGCGGCACGACGCGCGCCAGGGATCGGGATGACGTTGTCGCCCAGGGAGAGCTCCCAGGCGAGGACGACCTGCTGAGGGCTCACGCCGTGCGCCTCCCCGATCTCGGCGAACACGGCGAAGCGGCTGCCGACGTCACGTGCGCCCCCGCCGGTACCGCCCAGCGGGCTCCACGGGAGGAAGGCGATGCCGCGCTCGCGGCAGTACAGCAGCTCGTCATAGCTGCTCGGGTACTTCGGCGAGAACTGGTTCTGGACGCTCGCGAGGTTCCCCTCGCCGAGGACCTTCACGGACACCTCGATCTCCTCGACGTTGGCGTTCGAGATGCCCACCGCCCGGATCTTCCCCTCCTGCTGGAGGATCCCGAAGTGCTCGACCACCTCGCCGTACGTCCTCCACCGGTCGGGCCGGTGGTACTGGTACAGGTCGATCGTCTCGACACCGAGGTTCCGCAGGGACTTCTCGACGGCCGAGCGCAGGTACTCGAGGGAACCGTCCCGGCCCCAGACGTTCCCCTCGCTACGGGTGATGCCACCCTTCGTCGCGATGACGACGCTGTCCCGATCACCGCCCCAGCTCCGTACCGCCTTGCCCACGATCCGCTCGTTGTGGCCCATCTGGTCCCACTCCGGGGCGTAGCAGTCCGCGGTGTCGATGAGCGTCACCCCAGCGTCGAGGGCGGCGTGGATCGTGGCGATGGCCTCGTCCTCCGTGGGGAACTTCCGCTCGTTGTTGAGGGAGAACGGCATCGCGCCGAGCCCGATGGCCGAGGCCGTGTACGGTCCCAGGGTCCTGGTCTTCATGAAGGGCGCTCCTGTGGTGGCTGGTGAGCAGGTCACCCCCTCTCTACCCCAGGGGCAGCGCAGGTGGAGTGGAGTTTGCGAAGGTTTCCGACTCGTAGGCCGGTCCAACCCGCCCGGCCGCGCACTCGCGCGGTCCGACGGTCTTCCCGCCTAGGCTGACGCTCGTGGGTGAGCAGGGCGGCTGGGGCGCCGACGAGATGGCGGCAGCGCTGCCGTCGTGGCGGCCGGGAGCGACACGGGACTGGCTGTGCGAGACGCTGGCCTCCGCCGCGGACGTACCGCCCGCCGACCGGGTGGCGGCATTCGACAACGACGGCACGCTGGCGTGCGAGAAGCCGGAGTCCGCGACGAAGGCGTACCTCCTGCACCTCGACCCTGACGCCCGCCCCCGGGACGGCCACGAGGTCCAACGCCTCCTCGCCGGGGCCCTCGCCGGACTCACCACGGACGACGCCGCCCTGCGCGCCGCCGCCTTCCTCGCGCAGGCGCGCCATCCCCGGTTCGGCCTTCCGTACCCTCAGCTCGTCTACCGGCCGATGCGGGAGCTCGTGGCGCTGCTCGGCCGTCTGGGCTTCTCGGTCTACATCGTCAGCGACAGCTCACGCGACTTCCTGCGGGTCATGTCGCCGACGGCGTACGGCGTCCCGGTCGAGCACGTGATCGGCAGCGAGGCCGTCCTCACGTGGAAGGACGGCCGTCTCGTCCGGGAGGCCCGGCTGATGCCCCTCGACGACGGCCCGGGCAAGCCGGGGTACGTGTGGGAGAGGGCCTATCGGCTGCCGTGGCTGGCCGTCGGCAATGCCGAGGGCGATACGGAGCTGCTCGAGAGCGCGCGGCACGCGATGCTCGTGCGGCACGACGACGCCGCGCGGGAGTACGCGTACGAGGACGAGGACGTCCTGGATGCGGCGCGGAGCCGAGGCTGGACGGTCGTCAGCATGCGGGACGACTTCGCCGACGTGTTCGGCGGGGCCGGATGACGGCGACAGACGCGGCCGCCCCGCCGCCCCACGCGCCCGCCCCGAGCACCCTCACACTCACACCCTGAGGAGCACGATGCCCCAGCCGACCTGGCGCCCTGGTACCTGGCCCTGGCTGCCGACCACCCCCGGCGCACCGCGGCTGCGCGTCATCATCGACAACGACTTCGCGGGCGACCCGGACGACCTGTACCAGGTCGTCCACCACCTGCTCTCGCCGTCGGTCGACATCCGCGGCATCATCTGCAGCCACCTGCCCGTGCACGACCCGTGGTACACCGACGACTCGGCCGACCAGGCGCGGCGCGTGATGGAACGGCTCGCCGACGTGATGCGCCTGGACACGACGGGCCTGCTCGTGACGGGGTCCAACGACTCCCTCGCGTCCCGCACCGAGCCGCGCCGTACGGGGGCTGCGGAGCTCATCATCACTGAGGCGTTACGCACGGACACGGACGTCCCGCTCGTCGTCGTGTGCGGGGGCGGGCTCACCGACCTGGCGTCCGCGTACCTCATGGAGCCCTCGATCGCGGGACGGCTGCTGGTCATCTGGATCGGTGGCCCCGAGCACGAGGGCCTCGGGTTGCGTCCGGCCGGCATCACGGGCCCCGAGTACAACCTGCGGATCGACATCACCGCCGCCCAGGTCGTCCTCAACGACTCGCCGCTGCCGCTGTGGCTCGTGCCGCGGAACATGTACCGCCAGTGCCTCGTCTCCGACGCCGAGCTCCGGCTGCGGGTGGCGAACCGCGGCGAGCTGGGCGCTCACCTGTACGAGGCCATCCAGCGGGTGCGGGACCTCGTCGAGTCGAAGGGCGCCGGCTTCGGGGAGACGTACGCCCTCGGCGACTCGCCCCTCGTCCTCCTGACGGCCCTCCAGTCGTACTTCCAGCCGGACCCCTCCTCCAGCGACTACGTCGTGCGGCCGTGTCCCGAGGTGGGCGACGACGGCGAGTTCGCCGGCGGCCCCGGCGGGCGGGCGGTGCGCGTCTACACGAGGGTCGACACCCGCCTCATGTTCGAGGACATGTTCCTCAAGATCGACGAGCTGGCGGGCTGGCTGGCGACGGCCTGACGCTGCGTGGGGTACCGGCGCCGTCCGTCACTCCGGCTCGCCGGCTGCTGACGTCACAGGGCCCCCATGAGCCCGGGGATCGATATTCGTACGCGTCCTGCGACTCCGTGCGATACGTTTCAGTGCAGCAGCCTGCCGTCCTCGCGCCCATCGGCGCACCGCACCCCTCCGTGCTCCAGCCCATCCGTACGCTCCTCGAAAGTCGTGTCATTACTAGGAATTTGACCTCAGGGTCGCCGCTTCGGGTCATCATCTCGTTCACCATCCCGCTGCTCATCGGGAACCTGTTCCAGCAGCTCTACGTGATCACCGACGCAGCCGTCGTCGGGCGTCTGCTGGGCGTCGATTCGCTCGCGTCCGTCGGGGCGTCCGGGAGCCTGCAGTTCCTTCTCATCGGGTTCGGGCTCGGTGCCTCGGCGGGTGTGGCCATCCCTGTTGCCAAGGCCTTCGGCGCGGGCGACCTGCCGGCGATGCGGCGCGCCGTGACCGTCGGGATCGTCATCAGCGCCGGCATCGCCGTGGCCATCACGCTCATCGGCACATTCGGCGCCCGGACGCTGCTCACGTGGATGGGCACCCCGCCCGAGCTCATGGGCAACGCCGAGCTCTTCCTCGGGGTGCTGTTCAGCGGCGCCGCGGCAACGGTCGCGTTCAACTTCCTCAGCTCCGTGATCCGGGCGCTCGGCGACAGCCGTACCCCCCTGCTCTTCCTCGTCCTCGCCTGCCTGCTCAACGCCGGCCTCGTCGTGCTGTTCGTGGCCGGGTTCCACCTGGGCGTCGGGGGAGCGGCCCTCGCGACGGTCATCGCCCAGGGGATGTCGACGCTGAGCTGCCTCGTGCTGGTCCTGCTGCGCATGCCCGACCTGCACCTGCGGTGCGAGGACTGGCGCATCCGCCGCCACGAGCTCGGCGAGTCGACCAAGCTCGGCCTGACGTTCGGCTTCCAGATGTCGATCATCGCGGTGGGCGCGGCCGTGCTCCAGTACGGCGTCAACCGCCTCGGTACCGATGCCGTGGCGGCGTTCACCGCCGCGGTCAGGGTTGACCAGGCGGCTGTCACCCCGCTGATCTCGATCGGCGTCGCGCTCAGCACGTACGTCGCCCAGAACCGTGGGGCCGCCCAGTGGACGCGGGTACGGGTCGGCGTCTTCCGGGCGGGTGGCCTCGCGGTCGGCTTCGGTGTCGCGCTCGGCATTGTGCTCGTGGTGTTCGGGACCAGTCTCGTCCGGCTGTTCGTCGGCGCGGGCTCCGACGGCGTCGTGGCGATGGCCCACCGGTACCTCCTCATCAACGGAGGCCTGTACGTGGTGCTGGCGCTGCTCTTCGTGTGCCGGAACGCGCTGCAGGGCCTCGGCATCACGGCCGTCCCCACGATCGCGGGCGTCATGGAGCTCCTCGCGCGGTCGTTCGTCGGCCTGTACCTCGTCGACCGCCTGGGGTTCCTCGGCGCCTGCCTCGCCGCGCCGCTGGCCTGGATCGGCGCGCTCATCCCGTTGGGCCTGGCCTGGGCGATCCACCACCGGCGCCTGGCGATGCGTGAGGACGCCCCGCCCCTCGTCCGTACCGCCGTGCTCGCCGCCACCGCCTAGCCCCCGACGGGCGTCCGTCCTCGCAGGGCCACCCGTCCTCGCACTGAGCACCGCGACGATGGACTGAGCACCCCCGCCGAGGGTGCTCGGTGACATCCGGGTGCTCAGTGCGAGGGGAGCGGGCTCCGCGGGACGAGAGGGGCCCGTCGGCGGTTGCTGCTGCTCACACCGTAGGGGCCCGTCATGGACGTTTCGTTGTGCGGCAGGGTCTTTTCGGTGGGGTACGCCATCGCCATACTTCTGCCATGCAGGACCCGCAATCTGATGGCGACGCCGACTGGCAGCGTCGTTTCGACGAGCTGACGGCCAAGGTGACCGCCAACCAGGGCCTTATCGCCGACCTTCAGGCCTTCGCGGCCGCCGCCTCTCGTCGTGCCGATGCCAGTGACGCACGCCACGACGCGAACGAGGCCCGCGCCGAGGCGAGCGATGCCCGGGCGGACGAGGATCGAGACCGGCTCACTGAGCTCGAGGGCCGGGTCGACGTGGACGCGATGCTCATCGCCGAGCTGCAGGCGGAGGGGGTCCTCAGCCGGGACTACGTGGCCAACCTCGAGGAGGCGCTGCGGAGCTCCCGCAGGATCGGTGCCGCGACCGGCGTGGTCATGGCGGCGTGCAAGGTGACCGAGCAGGTGGCCTTCGCCATGCTGGTCAGCGCGAGCCAGAGGACCAACCGGAAGCTGCGCCTGATCGCCGAGGAGGTCCTCGCGACCGGTGACCTCAGCGGTCTTACCGCGGCCTAGTCGTCAGGCACCGCTGCTCAGGCGTTCACCGACGACATGTCCGCGTACCGGTCGCCGGCGGTGCTGCCGAAGGGGAAGGCGGCGTCGATCCGGGCCAGGTCGTCGGCAGTGAGCTCGACGTCGAGAGCGCCGAGGTTCTCGCGCAGGTACCGCTCGTGCTTCGTGCCCGGGATCGGCACGACGTCGTCGCCCTGAGCGAGCACCCAGGCGAGCGCGAGCTGCGAGGGGGTGACGTCCTTCTCGCGCGCGATCTCGGTGATCCGCTCGACGAGGTCGAGGTTCTTCGCGAAGTTGTCGCCCTGGAACCGGGGGTGCTTGCGACGCCAGTCGTTCGGCTCCATGTCGTCGATGCTGCGGATGGCCCCCGAGAGGAAGCCGCGGCCGAGGGGGGAGTACGCGACGAAGCCGATCCCCAGCTCCCGTACCGTCTCCAGGACCCCGTTCTCCTCCGGGTCGCGGGTCCACAGCGACCACTCCGTCTGGACGGCCGTCACCGGATGTACGGCGTGGGCGCGGCGGATCGTGGCCGGTGCGGCCTCCGAGATGCCGAGGTGGCGTACCTTCCCGGCCTCGACAAGGTCCTTCAGCGCGCCCCACGTCTCCTCGACCGGTACGGTCCGGTCGACGCGGTGCTGGTAGTAGAGGTCGATGGCGTCGACGCCGAGCCGCTGGAGGGACGCGTCGCACGCCTTGCGTACGTACTCGGGACGGCCGTTGATCCCCACGAACGAGCCGTCGGGGTTGCGCTCGTTGCCGAACTTCGTGGCCAGCACGACCTGGTCCCGGCGCCCGGCCATGGCCTTGCCGACGAGCAGCTCGTTCGTGAACGGCCCGTACATGTCGGCGGTGTCCAGGAAGGTGACCCCCAGGTCGAGGGCCGTGTGGATCGTGCGGATCGCCTCGTCCTCGTCGCGACCGCCGTAGAACTCGCTCATCCCCATGCAGCCCAGTCCCTCGGCGCTGACGACGAGGCCCTGCCCCAGTGTGCGCGTCTTCATGTCCGCTCCGTCCTGTCGGGTGGTCGCGCGGTGGGCGTCGTGACGCCTCTTCCACGCCTGACTCGTCGATTATGGCTCGCGCGTCCCGGGCTCCGTTCGGCGAGACGATGCCTGCCTCAGCCGGCGACTCGGGCGAGGAGCCGGGATCGGGAAGGCTGCCGTGTCTTGGCGAGGATCGCCTTGACGTGGTCGTTCACCGTGTGCTCGGAGATGACGAGGCGCTCGGCGATGGTGGCCGAGTCGGCCCCGGTCGCGAGCTCGTCGAGGACGTGACGCTCTCGCGGGGACAGGCCGTGCGAGAGCGCGTAGACCTCCCGGCGCTGTGCGGGGGTCGACGGTTCGATGCTCACCGCGATCTGGTCGGCATCGAGGCGGGCTGCCGTGAGCGTGACCCAGTGAGAGCCGCCGAGGTGGACGCGGCTCCACGGCGAGGGAATCGGCCGTCCGGCCTCGCCGGCGAGCAAGGCCGCGGCCACGTTGTACGCGGCTGCCGGCACGACCGGGATGTCGTCGTCGGGAGGGTTGAGCTGCCACAGGGCGTCGGCGGCCGCGTCCGTGCGTCCCACGAGGTGGAGGTCGGCATCGAGCACGACCACCGCAGCCATCGGTGCGAACGCCTGGGCCGACGTCTCGGTGAAGGTGCGGGCCTGGGCGTCGCGAAGGGCCGCCGTGACCTCCGGCACGGTCGAAGCGAGGAAGTCGCGCTCCTGCCCCGTGAACCGTCCGGTGGTGCGCCACAGGTCGAGCCATGCCCAGCACCCGAACCGGTCCTCGTACACCGACGTGGCCACCTCGGCGCCTCCTGGGGGCCGGAAGGCCGTCCACGTCTCGCTGAGGTAGCGGCGGCGCACGAGCTCTGGAAGGCCGCTCCACGGCAGCCCGGGGACTCGTGCCAGCGGTACGGTGCCGACGCGTGTGACGGGGTCGGTGAGCAGCCACACGAAGGCGTCGTACGGCACGACCTTCGCGAGCACGTCGAGGACGGCAAGACGCAGCTGCTTGGCCGTGCTCTGACCCGCACAGTGCCGTGCGATCGTTCCGGAGGCGGCGCTCCAGCTCAACACGCTGACGAGACTACTGGCGTGGATGGCGGTACGAGATCCCCGGTTCTGGGGATTCCTCGCCAGGCACCCGCGGCGCAGGCTGCTCCCATGAACACACTGCGCATCGAGAACCGGATCCACGACTACGACGGCTGGAAGCGGGCGTTCGACAAGTTCGACGCACTGCGTCGTGACAAGGGGGTTCTCGGATACCGCGTCACCCGAGACGCCCGCGACCCGCTCCACGTCTTCATCGACCTGGACTTCGACAGTGCCACGCGCGCCGAGGACTTCCGCGAGGTCCTCGGCAGGATCTGGCGCACCCCGCAGTCCCGGGACCAGCTGGTCGACCATGTCGAGCCGGTGGTGCTCGACGTGGTCGCCGAGACCCGCTACGCCTCGGAGATCGGAGGCTGAGGCGACAGAGTCGGCTCCGAGACCGTGACACGGGGCCGTTCTGGCTGCACGCTGTGACGCACGGGCAGGGCCGCCGAACGAGGGGGACGACATGAGCATGATCGCCAGGCAGTTCGCGGGCCCGTCAGGGATGCTGGGGAACCTCGTGACCCGCCTGCTGGCTCGCGGGAACGGGGACCTCAACCGATGGGCGGTGGCCACCCTGGCGGCGTCGGGTCCGGCACCCGCCGTCGCGATCGAGGTCGGCAGCGGACCCGGCATCGCCCTGGCGGAGCTCGCACGGCTCTTTCCCGCGGCCCACGTCATCGGGGTGGACCCCTCGGGCGTCGTCAACCGCGCGGCCCGACGCCGCAACGCCGCGGCGATCGCCGAGGGCCGGGTCAGCCTCGTGCGGGGCGACGTGAGTGCCCTCAGGGCGTACGGCCCGGCGGACCTCGTCCTGGCGGTACACGTCATCTACTTCTGGGAGGACCCGGTGCGGGAGCTCCGTCGCATCCACGAGGTCCTCACGCCGGGGGGACGCGTGGCTCTGGGGTACCAGCTGCGGCGGGACATGCCCCAGTCGGCACAACGTGAGTTCCCCAAGGCGGGCTACACCCTGTACGACAGCGACGAGGCGGTGACCTCGCTGCTGGTCTCGGCCGGTTTCGCGTCGCCTGAGGTACGCGTCCTCGGAACCCCGGAGCGACCTGGAGGGCGGCTCGCGATCGGATCGGCGTAGCCCGCCTCGCGCAGCGACTGGCTGTTGCCCCGGGTGCTCAGGACGCTGCGGCGACCGTGGCGATGATGCAGGCGGCGAGGCAGCCGAAGTACACGACGGGGCTGAAGAGCGCGTGGAACACGATCCGAGGGGGCATGTGCCCCGTGAACACGGCCCCGATCGTCTGGCCGTACGACGCGGACGTCCCGGTGGCTCGTCGATGGCCGGCGACCATGAGCATGTCGCCGAAGGTGGTGCCGAACGTGATGACGGCGAACGCGGCCCAGGCGGCGACCAGCGAGCCGGACGCCACGAAGACGACCCACAGGACGAAGCCCACGACGGCCGACGACACGTGCAGGACGAGGGACCCCCTCCTGTCCCCGCCTGCATCCCTTCTCCAGGCGATGAGGTTGGCGAGCCCGACGCTGCTCTGGATGAGCCACGCGACCAGCACGACGTAGGTCATGCCGCGAAGATACTATGTCCATAGTGTCGCGTCTACTATGAACGTAGTCCTCATGGAACGGAGCCCCGCCGTGCCGCCCACCACTCGTGACCGTGCCCTCGAGGCTGCCGTCCGGCTCGTCGGTGAGCAGGGGGTACGTGCTCTGACCCACACGCGTGTCGACGTCGAAGCGGGTCTGCCGAAGGGCTCGACGTCCAACTGGTTCCGCACCCGCGACGCGCTCATGACCGGCGTGACCGTGTGGATCGCCGAGCAGGAGAGAGCCGACTTAGCCGCCCGTACGCGACCGGTTCGCACGCCGGAGCAGCTCGTCGAGGCGCTGTGCGAGATGCTCGACGACCTCACGGGCCGTGACGCCGTACGGACACGAGCGCGGTACGCCCTGTTCTTCGAGCTCACGGCCGAGCATCCCGCCGCGTCGGCGTTGCGCGACCAGCGCTCCCACTTCGAGGGGTGGATGCGGGACGTCCTGGCGGGCGTGGGTGCTCCCGAGCCCGAGGTCGCGGCGCGGACACTTCTCGCCGTGTCGGCAGGCCTCATCGTCAACCGGCTGACGGTCGCCCCCGCGGCGCCGGTGCGTCCGGCGGTCGAGATGGCTGTCCGGGGCTGCGTTCCTCGCTGACACGGCTGCCGCCGTGAGGCCACGTCGTGCCCGCCGGGGCCGGCAGGCTCCTCAGCGACGCTCCGGGTTCACGTCCCTCCCGTTGATCTCGCCGGTCTGAGTGACACGGAGGGCGACGTCCCTGAGCTTCACATTGAGCCGTTGGGAGGAGCGGCGCAGGATCTCGAACGCCTCCTCCGGAGTGGTCTTGAGTCGCTCCATGAGGATGCCCTTGGCCTGTCCGATCGTGTCGCGGGACAGGAGCGCTCTCTGAAGGTGACGCTCCAGATCCTCGAGCTCGGCGCGCTCGCCGATCGCTCGTGCGGCGAGGGAGGCGTGCGCCGCGAGGATGGAGCCGATCTCGACGGCCGTCGCATCGAAGGCCTCCCGCGTCGTCGCGTACACGTTCAGCGAACCGATCTCCGCCGGGTCCGTCCGATGGCCGACTGCCGTCATCCGGTAGGACACCGACGACTCCACGCCATGCGCGACAGGGCGCGACCCGAGCACCGGCCACCGCGGGTCGGGGAAGGACGGTGCGTCGACGAAGCCCATCTCGAAGGCGTCCAGGCACGGGCCCTCCCCGGCCTCGTACTGCTCCTGGTCGACGTCGAGCGCCTGCTGCCCCGTCGCACCCACGCTCCAGTAGCCCTGCTCCCCGTGGAGGGTCACGCTGGCCAGCTCACCGCCGGCGACCGTCGCGACGGCCGCCTCCGCGATCCGGGAGATCACCTCGTCGTACGAGTCGGCCTCGTACAGCCGGTCCGCGATCTGGGCGAACGCCTGGGCGAGGAGGGTGGGGTGGCTCTGGGTGAGGCGACGATGTGTCGCGGCCTCCCGGTCCTGTCTCGCCTGGGCCCTGCGGCGACGGGCCTCGTCCCGTTCCGCGGCGGCACGGGCTCGCGCAGACCCCTCGTCGGCCCGGGCCGCGCCTGCGCGCGATGGTGCCGCTGGGCCTCCGACGGCCTCCGCATGCGCGTTCAGCTCCAGCTCCCAGCGGTGAAGGCGATCCTCCCAGTCCTGCGCCGCCCGCTCCCGTGCGTCGGCGATGGCCTCCCGCTCGTCGGCGATGGCCTCACGCTCGTCGGCGATCTCGTCCCGGTCGTCCGCGACGAACTCGCGCTTGTCGGCGGACCAACGGTCCCCGTCGTCGAACTGGAGAGCCTCAGACATGACGTCGGCCTCCCTCCTTGCTAGCACCAGGATGTCCCGGGGGGTCCAGCGACGTCGTTGGCAGTGGGTTCGGTCCCGCGCCCTCATGCTAGGCCCGATCCCCGGGCGTGGCCACGCGGCGTCGAGACCGGCCGAGGGGGCCCGGCGTCGCCCTATGCTGTCCTGGCTCGAGCACTGGAAGAGGACACATGGAACAGGCTGCAGCGCCCACCCGGGAACCCGTCGGAGTC
>DASSQF010000014.1:0-2401 GCA_035702685.1 Propionibacteriaceae bacterium | reverse complement strand
CGAGGTCGAGGATGCGCTCGAGGACGACGTCGACTTCATCATGGCGCTGTACCGGGAGGACGGCACCCCGGTCGTGACCCCGCTCGAGGTGGAGCTCGCGAACGACCTCGACGACCTCATCGCCCACCTCCAGCGCCTGCCCGGTGACAGCGGCGCGGCCGCGCTCGTCTCGATCTCCGGGGAGTTCTTCGCGGCGGTACGCGTCCGTGGCCGTCACGTCCACGTCGTGCTCAGCGATGTGTACGCGGCGGAGAACTGGTCGCTCGCGCGGGACATCGTCGACTTCCTCGGCGTCGACATCCCCGAGGACGACGACGAGGACGGCCTGGTCGGGGACCTCGACCTCTTCGCTGACCAGGGCCTGTCCGAGATGGACCTCGAGGCGATCTGCGCCGACTGGGACGAGGACTCGGACACGCTGGCTCTCCAGATCGCCGACGAGATCCACTTCGGGCCGCAGGCACGCAAGGTCGCCGACAGCTTCAGCTGAGCTCGTACCCACTCCTCCGACTCTCCCGCGGGCCCGACGTACCCGTTAGGCCGGAGCAGCGCCGGGTAACTGTGTCCCACCCACGGACCCACCGTGGCGGAGGGAGAGAACCACCATGGCGACGAGGCCTCGGTACGCGCCGTGACACCGCTCGAGCTCGTACTCGTCCGTCACGGCGAGAGCGTCGGGAACGTCCTCGCCACCGCGGCCCAGCGGAACGGCGATGAGACCATCCGCATCGGGGAGCGGGACGCGGACGTACCCCTCTCATCGCTCGGCGTCGAGCAGGCGACCGCGCTCGGTGGGCGTCTGGCGGAGATCCTGGGCGACGCGGACCGTACCCTCGTCTGGTCCTCCCCGTACGTGCGTGCCGTCCAGACCGCGGACACCGCGCTCAGGGCCGCCGGGGCGGACCTGCCGATCCGGCTCGACGAGCGCCTGCGGGACCGCGAGCTGGGCATCCTCGACCTGCTGACCTGGCTGGGCGTGCAGCGTCTGCTGCCGCAGGAGGCGAAGCGGCGCCGGTGGCTGGGCAAGTTCTACCATCGGCCGCCCGGCGGCGAGTCGTGGGCCGATGTCGTGCTCCGGCTCCGGAGCTTCCTCCACGAGGCGCTCGCCGAGCCGCACACCGACCGGATCGTGCTCTTCAGCCACGACGCCGTCATCACGCTCGTCCGGTACGTCCTCGAGGGGATGCGTGAGGCCGACGTGCTCGCGCTGGCCACCCGCGAGCCGGTCCTCAACGCGTCCGTGACCCGGCTGCGCCGCTCCCGTGACGGCGCCTGGGAGCTCAAGGAGTACAACGACGTGTCGCACCTCCAGACGGCGGGCGCGCCTGTCACCCACCACAAGGGAGAGTCCGATGTCCGGCCGCACTGACTCCGTCACCCCGCGCATGCTCCGCGAGTGGAGGCTGCCGGAGCCGGGGAGCAGCAAGTACGAAAGGGGCCGGATCGTCGTCGTCGGCGGCAGCGTCCACTCGCCGGGCGCCGCGCAGCTCTGCGGCCTCGCGGCGATGCGCGTCGGGGCCGGACGGCTGACGCTCGGCGTCGCGGACGCGGCAGCGGTGGGTCTCGCCGTCGTCACCCCCGAGGCGGGTGTGTACGGACTGGCGACGAGCGACTCCGGATCCGTACGCGGCACGGACCTGTCCGTACTGGCGTCGGAGCTCGAGAAGGCCGATGCCGTCGTGGTCGGCCCCGGCCTCGACGACCCGGAGGCGACGGAGCACCTGCTACGGGGGCTGCTGCCCATGCTCGGCGATCGAACGCTCCTCGTCGTCGACGCGTTCGCGCTGGGGTCCCTGCCGCAGCTGGGCACGGAGCTGGAGCCTCTGGCGGGCCGGCTCGTCCTCACCCCGAACGACTCCGAGGCGGAGCTGCTCCTCGGCAGGCCGCTCGACGACGTGACCGAGGACTCCGCGTCTCTCGCCCAGCGCTTCCACGGCGTCGTCGCGTGCCACGACGTCATCGCCGACCCGGACCACGGCAGCTGGCGGATCGAGACCGGTCACTCCGGGCTGGCGACGAGCGGCAGCGGGGACGTGCTGTCAGGGATCATCGGGGGTCTCCTGGCCCGGGGCGCGACGCCGTCCCAGGCGGCGTGCTGGGGCAAGTACGTGCACGCGAGCGCCGGCGAGAGGCTCGCCGCGCGCGTCGGCCGCCTCGGCTTCCTCGCCCGCGAGATCCTTCCCGAGCTGCCCGCGGTGCTCACCGAGCTCGACGCGTGAGGGAGCCTGGACGCCGGAGGGGGCTGGGTGCCTTAGGGGCCTGGGCGCCTAGCGGGCTCGCGCCTGATGGGCTGGGCACCTAGCGGGCTCGCGCCTGATGGGATGGCGCCACGGGCTCGCGCCTGATGGGATGGCGCCTGACGGAGTCTTGGCGGATTCGTACGAGTGGCTCCCTCCAGCGA
>DASSQF010000013.1:0-7339 GCA_035702685.1 Propionibacteriaceae bacterium | reverse complement strand
GGGGCTGTGCGGAAGACGAACGGGTCGCGCCAGTCCTCCGGCCCGTACCCGTCCAGAGCGCCCAGCGTCCACTCGGGGTGCTTGACCCACGACGCGGGGTCGGCGTCCGACGTGGCGTGGCACACCACCTGGACGTCAGCCTCGGCGGTACGTACGTCGGGGTTGTGTCCGGTGTAGAAGAGGTGCAGCGTGCCGGCGTCGTCGATCACCACGCTGCCCGTGTAGCAGTCGTGGTCGGCCGCGTCCCGGCCCCCCGAGGGCAGCACCACACCCCGGTCCTCGAAGCGTGCGAAGTCCCTCGTCGTCACCGCCGCCCACGGCATGCCCGTCAGGCGCTCGAGTGGAGGCGCGTCGGGCCGCTCGTCGAGGAGGTAGTACAGCCAGACCTCGCCGTCGTGGGCGAACGGGATGACGTCGCCCACGTACCCCCCATCGGGGCGGAAGTGCGTGCTCTCCGGCGGCATCACCGTGCGTCCTCGCGGGGGGCTGCGAGGGACTCGCGGGCGATGTAGCGGCAGGGGACGAGGTGGCGTCCTTCCGGCTCGGTGCCGTTGACGAGCAGGCTGCCACCGAGCTCGCCCATCTGGAGGTGGGGGAGGGCGACGGTCGTGAGGCCAGGATGGAGCTGATCCGCCAGGTCGGGCTGGTCGTCGAACCCGACGATGCTCACGTCGCCCGGGCACCGCAGCCCGGATGACTGGACCGCCATCATCGCTCCGACCGCCATGCGGTCGTTGCCGCAGATGAACGCCGTCGGGGTCTCGTCGGCCAGCACCTTCATGGCGAGGTCGTGTCCCGAGGAGACCTGGTAGTTGCCGTACTCCCGGCGGATGCTTCCCGGGTCGATACTCGCCGCGAGGGCCGCGTCGACCATGCCGCGCTCGCGCTCCACGCACGCGTAGTCGCCCTCCGGCCCGCCGAGGAACACGACGTGGCGATGGCCCGCGGCGAACGTCGCCTCCGCGGCGTCGCGCCCGCCCTGGTACTCGTCGGCGAGCACGATGACGGGGTCGGTGAAGTCAGGGTCGGTGGGCCAGCAGTTCACGAAGACCGTGGGGATCTGCTCGCGCGTGGTGACCGCCTCGATCGGGAACGCGCCCGCCGCGGCGTAGACGAGGCCTGCGACCCCCTCCTCGATGAGCCGCTCCACGGCCGCCCTCCCGCGGTCCGGCGTCTCCAACGTCTCCACGACGAAGCAGACGTACCCCTTCGACTGCACCGCCTGCTGCACGCCGAGGACGATCTTGCCCGCGTACGGCTGCGAGACGACCCCGTCGGCGATGACGCCGATGAGGAACGAGCGGTTCGACCGGAGCGACTGGGCCGCACGGTTCGGCTGGAACCTCAGCTCCTTCGCGGCGCGGAGGACGCGCTCCCGCGTGGCGGGCGCGACGGACACGTCCCGTCGGTCGTTCAGGACGAACGACACCGTGGGCTGCGAGACCCCCGCCCGCTTGGCGACGTCCTTCATCGTGACGCGCCGTACAGCCCGTCCCGCCGGTGAATCCGCCGCCTTGTCGCGACCAGCCATCCTCGGCTCTCCCTTCGTCCGGAAGAAGGCTACCAATACGTATTGCTTCTGCGATAGGGACGCGCTATGGTTCCCTCACCCAATACGTATTGGTCGAAGAGATCGACCACAGGCTCACAGAGGAGTGGACCATGGGAAGCGCCTTCACCACCGGCCTCAACCGCCGGACGCTGCTGAAGCTCGGGGGTGCCGGGCTGGCGACCGCCGGACTCGGATCGCTCGCCGCATGCTCGCCCTCGAAGGGAAGCAGTGGCTCCGGCGGATCCAAGACCATCAACATGCTGTACTTCGGCCAGCAGAGCTCGGCCACGGCACTGCAGAACGCGCTCCAGCCTCAGATCAGCAAGCTTGACAAGTCTGCGACGTTCAAGGTCACGGGCATCAACGGCACCGACTGGAACGACTTCATCGCCAAGATCCTCACCCAGATCGCCTCCGGGTCCACGCCCGACATCGTCAGCGTCGCAACCGAGGGCCTGCAGCTCATGGCGTCGAAGAACCTCGTCGTCCCACTCGACGACTACGTCACGAAGGATCTCTCGTCCCTGCAGAGCTACTTCGACGACATCCACCCGGCCCTCGTCGAGTCGATGATGTACCAGGGCCACCTGTACGAGCTGCCCGACAGCTTCAACGCCGGGAGCATGTTCTACAGCACCGATCTGTTCAGCAAGGCGGGGGTCAGCGCTCCGGGTGCGAACTGGACCATGGACGAGTTCCACACTGCTGCGTCCAAGATCTCCAAGGTCAGCACGGACATCAACGCGTTCGACTGGGTCGTGCGGCTGTGGGGCAGCTGGACGTCGTTCCTGTACGCGAACAACGGCAACCTCCTGGAGGAAGGCAAGTACCCGGGCGGCGACTGGCTGTGGAACTCGGCGTACAAGAACAACCCCAAGGCGGCCCAGGGTCGCGGCGGCGGCTGGAAGTGGGGACAGCCCACGGCCAACTCGCCGGCGGCCGTCGAGGCCCTCCAGTACGTCATGGACCTCCAGAAGTCCGGCATGTCTCCCACGCCCGACGTCGGCGGCGGCGGAACGCTCCAGGGCCTGTTCGCGTCGAACCGCATCGGCATGACGATCGGCGGTGGCTTCTGGGCCGGTGGCCTGAAGAACGCGGGCATGAAGAACGGCAGCTTCGACGTCCAGAAGTTCCCGACGTGGAAGAGCAACAAGTCCCTGTTCGGCGCCGGCGGGTACGGCATCTTCAACTCGTCGAAGAACAAGGACCTCTCGTGGGAGATCGTCAAGCTCATGGTCCAGCCCGAGAGCTTCGACATCATCTTCCCGGGCAACGTCACGACGCCGGGCCGCAAGTCGCTCATGACGGCCGAGCGGTACACGACGACCGGGCCGAAGAACTGGTCCGTGTTCTACGACCAGCTCGACGGGTCGGTCCCGATCTCCGCGCCCCCGTACTACAACGCCCTCGCGACGTCGCTCAACCAGCGGACGACGCAGGCGATCTCGTCCGGCGACGCCAAGGCTGCGCTCGACGGCATGCAGGCGGACTTCGAGAAGGCCGCGTCAGCGGGGTCCTGATGTCCGCACAGGAGACCATCCAGAAGGCGTCCCGGGCGGAGCTTCCCTCCCGCCACCGCTCGGGCGCTCGGCGGGAAGGCAGGAGGGAGGGACTCTTCGGCTACCTGATGATCTCGCTGGCGATCGTGTTCGTCGGTGTGTTCACGTTGTTTCCGATCGTCCTCTCGCTCGGGCTGTCGCTGTTCAAGTGGGACGTCATCTCGTCCCCGGAGTTCGTGGGACTCGCGAACTTCCAGCGGCTCGTCCACGACGGGCCCACCCTGCACTCCTTCGGTGTCACCCTGATCCTCGCTGTGGGGATCGTGGTGCTTCAGCTGTGCCTCGGCATGGCGCTCGCGGTGCTGGTCAACCAGCGGAGGAGCACGTGGGCGAAGACTGCCTTCCGGTCGGTCTTCTACCTCCCGCTCCTCGCCTCCACGGCCGCGGTGTCGATCTTCATGGGCTACATGTTCGACGCGAAGTACGGGGTCATCAACTACTACCTGTCGCTGCTCGGCGCGGGGAAGGTGCCCTGGCTCACGACGACGTGGGGGGCGACGATCACCGTCATCCTCATCGTCGTGTGGCAGCAGGTGGGGTTCACGTTCGTCCTCTTCGTGGCCGCGCTGACGTCCGTACCGTCCGAGGTCCTCGAGGCCGCCTCCATCGACGGCGCCGGGCCCGCACGCACGCTCTTCCAGGTGAAGATCCCGCTCATCAGCCCGACGATCCTGTTCGCGGCCGTCGTCGCGATGATCAATGCGCTCCAGCTGTTCGACCAGCCCTTCATCATGACGAAGGGCGGGCCGGGCACCTCCACGACCACGGCAGCGATCGTCATGTACCAGGCGGGGTTCCAGAACCTGCAGTTCGGCTACGCCTCGGCCATCGCCATCGTGCTCCTGCTCATCATCCTCGCCATCACGGGACTCCAGTTCCTCGCCGCTCGGAAGTTGGTGTTCTACCAGTGACCACCGCCGTCATCAGCCCCCGCCGCCGCCAGGCCGTCAAGGCCGCCGAGGTCGTCGGGATCGTGCTCCTCGCCATCGCCGCCGTGTTCGCTCTCGGGCCTCTGCTGTGGACGCTCACGACCTCGCTGCGTACCCCGGCTGAGGCCTTCACGAACCCGCCGCAGTGGATCCCGTGGAACGCCGACTTCAGCAACTACGGGGCCGTCTTCAACCAGATCCCGATCGCGACGTTCTTCGTCAACAGCACGATCGTGACAAGCCTCATCGTCGTCGGCCAGACGATCACCTGCACCCTGTCCGGGTACGCGTTCGCGATGGTCAGCTTCCCGGGGAAGAACATCATCTTCGGCGTCTTCCTCGCGACGATGATGGTGCCCCTGCAGACGATCATCATCCCCGTGTTCGTCATCGTGAAGACGCTGGGCCTGGCCGACAACCTCGGCGCGCTCATCGTCCCTGCCCTGGGCAGCGCGTTCGGCACGTTCCTCATGCGTCAGTACTTCATGCAGATGCCGGTGGAGCTCGGCGAGGCGGCGCGCGTCGACGGGGCCTCCCGGTTCCAGGTGTTCTACATGGTGTACGCCCGGATGGCCGCGCCGGCGATCGCGACCCTTGCCATCCTCAACTTCTCGGGCTTCTGGGCCGAGTTCTACCGGCCGCTGATCTTCCTGCAGTCCCAGGACAACTTCACGCTGCCGCTGGGGCTGGTCGGCCTGCAGGGCAACCTCGGGACGGGCTCGATCTCGGTGGTCCTCGCCGGCGTC
Organism: Propionibacteriaceae bacterium; assembly: GCA_035702685.1. Classification (GTDB taxonomy): domain Bacteria; phylum Actinomycetota; class Actinomycetes; order Propionibacteriales; family Propionibacteriaceae; genus Fen-668. Next base: position 2,553 of record DASSQF010000013.1, on the reverse strand, counting down.
ATCCTCGCGATGATCCCGAGCGTGCTGCTGTTCATCTTCGCCCAGCGCTACTTCATCGCGGGCATCACGGCGGGCTCCTTCCGCTGAGCCTCACCGCACGTACGAGTGCGGGCGTGCCCGGGAAGGGCCGACCGGCCCGACCGGGACGTCCGCGCTCGACCACCGACGAAAGGAACCTGGGCGCCATGGCCCACAGCCTCAGCCACCACCTCCCGCAGTACCACGTGCGGCTGCCGCGCGGCTACGTCAACGACCCGAACGGGCCGGTCGAGCTCGACGGGACGGTGCACCTGTTCTTCCAGTCCCGGTCGACCACGGACCTCGCCGAGCCGGTGCAGTGGGGGCACGCCACCAGCGCCGACCTCGTCCACTGGACGCTCGAGCGGCCCGCCATGAGCCCGGTGCCTGGCGGACCCGACTCCGACGGGTGCTGGTCGGGCAACACGGTCCTCGAGGACGACGAGCTGCGGGCCTACTACTCGGGCAAGCTGGCCCACAGTCCGTACCAGTCCGTGCTGATGGCCAGGTACGACGCGCAGGCGGGAACGTTCGGGGCGCCGGTCCAGGTCGTCGCTGACCCCGCGGAGGACGAGGGCATCACGATGTTCCGCGACCCCTTCGTATGGAGGGACGGGGACGGGTGGCGGATGGCGGTCGGTGCAGCAGGTGCCGACGCGACAGCGTCGATCCGGCACTACTGCTCCGACGACGGCGTCACGTGGACCTCCGACGGCGACCTCGCGAAGCTCCCCCGCACCGTCCGGGACGGAGAGGACACGGGGGAGGGGTGGGAGTGCCCCCAGATCCTGCCTCTCGACGGGCGCTCGGTGGCGGTGGTCTCGGCCTGGTCGCACGCCACCGGGCCGTACAACGTGCTGGCGTTCCCTCTCGACGGCGCTCCGGCGCCCCAGCGTCTCGACCACGGCCACAACTTCTACGCGGCATCCGTCATGCGCGACGGCGCGCGAGGGCCGGTGCTGTTCGGCTGGGTCACCGAAGGCCGGGACCGTGACTGGTGGCGGGAGGCCGGCTGGGCCGGTGCGATCTCCTTGCCGCGCCGTGCGTGGCTGGTCGGCGACCGTGTCGCCACGGAGCCGTACGAGGGGCTGGAGGCCCTGCGCGTCGGTCCGTCACGACCGGCGGACGGCGCGGTGATCGGGGCCCAGGCCGAGATCGTCGTCCCGGCCACGACATGTACCCTCCGGCTGCGCTTCGGTGCGGACGAGCACCTCGACATCCACCTCGACGAGGCCGCCGGCACGATCGAGGTGGATGGCCACGCCGCGAGCGCCGATGAGCGCGCGTACGGGCGCAGGGCCTCGGCGACGGACGCCTTCGACGCGAGCTCGGGACGTCCCGGTGCGCGGGTCTTCGTGGACGGGTCGGTCGTCGAGGTCTTCACGAGCGGCGGACGGTCCCTGACCACCAGGGTCTACCCCCTCGCCTCGCCGCCCTGGCGGGTCGAGGCGCCCGAGGGTGCGCGGGTGTGGGACCTGAGCACGGCGATCGCTCCCGCGGGTGCGAGCCAGGACGCGCGCTGACAGGAGGCCGCGTCGGTCCCACCCCGAGGTGGACCTCGCCGAGGACCGGGCCACGGCGACGTCAGTCGTCCATGGCCTCGATGCCGAACTCGGCGAGCTCGGCCCTGCCACGGCGGATCCTCTCGACGAGCTCCGTCGGTGGAGGGGCCCAGTCGAGGACCTCCTCGACGACGCGCAGCGGATCCGTCGTGCGGTACGACCGGGTCGGGTTGCCGGGGAACCGCTTGTCCGTGACGTTGGGGTCGTCCTCGATCCGGCCGAGGGGCTCGACGCGGTACACGTGAGGGAGCCCCTCGCCCTGCGCGAGCTCAGCGGCCAACGGCGCGCCTTCCCGCGTCGCCGTGAGGTAGATGTGCTTCGAGACCGGGCGTGACCCGTAGTTGGAGCGCCACCCTGGAGTCAGCAGGTCACCCACGCGCACGTCTGCCCTTGTCCCGTGGAAGAACGGTCCCGGGTCGTCGACGACCCGAGGGGGGGGCGGAGGGTCGCGCAGGAGGCTGTCGAGGCGACGTATGAGGACCGACACGCGGCTCCGCCCCTCGGGAGCACGGGGGTAGCGCGACAGCACGTCGAGGACCACGGGGGTCGCTCGCCTGGCCGACGCCGTCAGCACGTACTCGGCGACCACCGGGTCATCGCCTCGTGCCAGCTCGATCGCCCGCGCCGCGTGTGCCGCCGCGCCCAGCACGTGCCGCACCTGCGTCGCTCTCGCCAGCGGGTGGAGGTAGGCCGCGGCTGCGGCGTCGCCGGCCGCCACTGCCGCGTACCGGGCCGCATCCGTCCCCGCCTCCTTGCCTGCCCGATGCGCCTCGACCGCGACCGTCCGCAGCCCACGCGTGCGAGGGCCACCCGCCGCGAACGCACGTGCTGCGTCGAGCGCCGCGACCGGGCGCGGGTCGTGCGGACGCTCCTTCCGCCAGATGACCTGGGCGGGCTCGGCGCACGCCACGGCGTACGCGACGACGGCCCGGAGCTCGTCCATGCTGAGCCGGAGCTCAGCGAGCGGAGTGCG
>DASSQF010000012.1:0-5638 GCA_035702685.1 Propionibacteriaceae bacterium | reverse complement strand
GAGAGTTCTATCCCTGGCGCCCCCATCACGCAAGGGGTTTTGGGGAACTACATCGATGGAATTCGGAAGAGATTCTGCCCACCGGACGATCCACCTTGTACACCTCTTCTGCACCGGTTCTCCACAGTTTTGTGCACAGGTCGGGACGGCAGGGTAGGGCGAGGGGTGGGGCGGCGCCCATCAGTGCTCAGGGAGTGGGGTGCCCTGCGGGTCCGGGCAGGAGCTGCAGGGGCGAGCGACGAGAACCCGTACGTGCGAAAGGGCCCGGCGAGCGAGTATGAGTCGTTCGACGGGCCCTTCCAGTGACCGGACGATGGCTTCCGATCGAAGAACCCCCTCAGTGCACCCACGGCCCGCCACCGGGCGGCGCGACGGGCGAACCCGTCGTACGGAACACGTCGTTGAATTCTTCGTCGCATTTTCCTTGCGGGCTTGCGATGGCTCATTTCTAGCGGTCCGCCGTGGGCTCGTCAAGCGATTCTGAGGAATCTTCTTCGCACTTTCTTCTGTCCACAGCGCGTCACGCTCGCGAGGTCATTCCGCGCACACTCTGCGCACACACGATCCACCGACTCATCCACAGGTCAGTGCCCGGGCGGTCAGGCCCCCCGGTGTCCGCGGGCGATGTCGAGGAGCTCGGCCCAGGTGGCGATCTTCGTGCGAGCCCGGCCGTACCGGCCACCGAGCGCCGTCTCGGCGGCGTCGATACGCATCCAGTCCGCGTACGTGGTCGGCCGCAGCCCCTTGCGCCGCAGCAGCGCGTCGACGTCCCCGAGCGGGCCTCGGTCCCCCCGGTCTTCCAGGCGGGTGACGGCCGCATCGTCAAGGCTCAGGTCCGCGACGAGGGAGGCGACCGTCTCCGCGGCATCGTGCTTGTTCGTACCGATCACGCCCGTGGGTCCGCGCTTGATCCAGCCGACCGCGTACTCCCGGGGGAGCACCTGTCCGCACGAGTCGAGGACCCGGCCCGACTCGTTCGGGATGACACCGTGCGCCTCGTCGAAGGACACGCCGGGCAGCGGCCGCGCCCGATAGCCGATGGCACGCAGCACGAGCTCGCACTCGACCGTGCGCTCCTCCCCCGTCCCGACCACGCGTCCCTCGGCGTCGAGGGCCGTCCGCTCGAGGGTGATCCCGGAGACGCGTCGCTTCCCGCGGATCTCGACCGGGCGGTGCCAGAACAGGACGTGCAGCCGCATCGAGGCGTCCGGCACCACGCGCTCCTGAGCCGCGCGCAACGCCTCGATGTTGGCTCGCGGGCGCCGCTCCAGCGTCGTGACGTCGATGTCGTCCAGCCGGTCGTGCACCACGGGCTGCACCTCGGGCAGCGTGAGCAGCTCGCGGAGCTCCGGCGTCGTGAACGACGCGTGCTGCGGTCCTCGGCGGCCCACCATCCACACGTCCCTCACCACGTGGGCGCGGAGCTCGTCGAGGACCGGGTCCGGCATGTCGGTCGGCGTGAGCTCGGCCGCCGTCTTGCACAGGATGCGGGACACGTCGACCGCCACGTTGCCCACACCGACGGTGACGACCGAATGGACGCCCGTGAGGCGGAAGGGGACGGCGTCCGGGTGCCCCGAGTACCAGGCGACGAAGGAGCGCGCCGACTGGCTGCCGGGCAGGTTCTCCCCCGGCACCGCCATCTCGGCGTCCTCGGCGGCACCGGCGGCGTACACGACCGCGTCGTACACGCTCAGCAGCTCCTCGCGCGTCACGTCCTTGCCGAAGTCGACGTGGCCGAGGAACCGTACGGCCGGCGAGTCGAACACCTTCGCCAGCGCCTCGCCCACGCCCTTGATGGACGTGTGGTCAGGGGCGACGCCGTACCGCAGGAGCCCGTAGGGGGTGGGCAGCCGGTCGTACAGGTCGATGACGACGCCCGGATGCTTCAGCAGCGCCTGCGCCGCGAAGATGCCGGACGGCCCTGCCCCGATGACCGCGACGCGTCTCGGCTCTGCCACTCGTGAATCGTACGGTCGCGAGCAGCGGGTCCGGCAAGGGCGACGCGCGGCGTCGCTAGTGTCTGCTGCGTGACCGATCCCGTGCTCGCCTTCGTCGACGCCGCAGCAGCCGACCCGCAGGTCGCTCTCCACTCCCTCGTCGTGCGGAACCCGGGCGGGATCCTCGCCGAGGCCTACTGGGACCCGTACCGGGCCGACGACCGCCAGCTCGTGTACTCGGTGAGCAAGACCGTCATGGCGACCGCCGCGGGCTTCGCCCTCGCGGAGGGCCTCGTCCACCTCGACGACCGCGTCGTCGACCTCATCGGTGCACCGGTCCCGGTCGACGGCCGCCGGCGGGAGCTCACGTTCCACCACCTGCTGTCGATGACGACCGGGCACGACGCCGACACCCTCGACTTCGCCGCGGACATCCGCACGGGCATCGCGTCGTCGTTCTGGGGCATCGAGCCGCAGACGCCCGTCGGCTCGCGGCACGTCTATAGCAACGGTGCGAGCTGGGCGGTCGGCGAGGTGGTCCGCACGGTCGCGGGCACCTCGCTCGTCGACTACCTGCGCCCCAGGCTCCTCGACCCGCTCGGCATCGACCTCACGTGGGACACGGATGCCCGAGGGAGCGAGTACGGCTTCACGGGCGCCCACCTCACGACGCGCGCGCTGGCCGCGATCGGCCAGGTGTACGCGTCTGGCGGGCGCTGGCAGGGACGCCAGGTGCTGCCCTCCGGCTGGGCGGAGCTCGCCAGCACGCACCACACCCGTACCGAGGAGCCGAACCCGGAGTGGAACTTCGGCTACGGCTACCAGGTCTGGCTGGGCCGCGAGGGGTTCCGGCTCGACGGGGCGTACGGGCAGTACGCGCTCGTCCTCCCGGAGTCGGAGACCGTCATCGCGATCACCTCCGCGCAGGCCGTCACCTCACAGCCGGTGCTCGACCTCGTGTGGGAGCACCTCGTGCCCCACCTCGCCGACGCCCCCGCTCCCGAGCGTGACGACCGCCTCGCGGGGCTCTCGCTCCGGGTGCCGAAAGACTCGGGCCGGCAGGGGACGTGGGCGCACGAAGGCCCTGTACCGCTGAGACCCGCGCTCGCGGTCGGAGCCGAGCAGCTGCACCTGCCGGACATCGCGGACCTCCGGGTGACGAGGGACGCCGAGGGCTTCGAGGTCACCTTCCGCCTGGAGGGGGAACCGGTCACGCTGACGACCGCGGGTCCCTGGCGTCGCCAGCCCCTTCGTACAGGCGGCACGGACGTGCCCGTGGCTCTCGCCGCTGCCGTCTCGAGCCGCGGCGCGGCACGCGTCCGGCTCTGCATCACCGACACGCCGCACGTGCTGAGCATCGAGGTGGACGACTCGGGCGCCGGCCTCGCCTGGCAGACGTCGCCGCTGCACATGGCGTCCTTCGGGGACCTCGCGGCCCACTGAGCGCCGCCCCATCCGACGACGCCGACGCGGTCGCTCGGATGAGTCCCCGCGCGGCCTACTCCTCGGGGGGAGCCGGCTTCTCGACGGGCGTGCGGACAGGGATCCTGATGTGGCCGGAGGCGAGGTCGACCCTGCCGAGCCCGTCCGCACCCTCGGGGTTGTCGACGACGTACACCTTCTCGAGCTCGCGCTGCTCGCGCAGGTACCGCAGGCTCGGCTGGATGACCTCGAGCGGGTTCGTCATGGGAACCTCCTTGCCACGTCACAGTCTGCCCCACCGCGGCAACCGCAGCCTGCTGGGCCGCATCACCACTCGTCGCGATCCTGAGCCTCATCCTGAGAGCCTTCATGTGGACCTTGTCATCTTTCCAACGCCGTCAGGGACTCCTGCCTAGGGTCAACGCGTGGCCTCGGGGGAGAGCCATGGGGGAAGGGACACGTTGTGGGCATCTTCAGCTGGCTCCGAGGGAGCACGGCGACGATGGACGACGCGGACTACGGCCGTTTCGGCGTCGGCCGTGACCTCAAGGCGCTTCCCCGCACGATCGTCAAGGACCTGGACTTCTTCGGCCGCTTCTGGATCCGTCGTACGGAGGCCACTCCCACCTCGGAGCAGCGCGCGCTCGACTTCTGCGCCGACCTCGAGGCGTTCGCCAAGTCCGACCCGGTCCGTTTCTGCCACGAGCTCCGCGTCGTCGCCGAGCCGGTCGGCGGCTGGGTCGAGTACGGCGCCATCCGTCTGATCGCCGAGGTCCTCGGCTGGATCGACACGCCCGACACCGACTACCTCATGGAGTCGTCGCTCGCCTTCCTGCGCAGCCGGACGATCCCGTGGAACAACCTCTCCGCCGACGCCCACACGTGGTGGATGGCGAACCTTCCCGGCGTCCAGTGGCTTCCCCCGAAGCAGGTACCGCTCCGCGGCGCCTCTCCGCTGACCGACGTGCGGTTCGGCGAGGAGCGCGTCCTCGCGACGATCGAGTACAACTCCAGCACGTTCATCCTGCGTCGCGAGGGTCCCGAGTACGTCGTCTCGCAGCGCTACCCGGGCCCCGACGAGTACAGCGAGCCGATCGAGTTCGTCGACGGCCGCTCGACCGACATGTACGAGCTGTACGTCAAGGTCGGCCGCGGCTTCAGCAGCATGCCCGACTGGGTCGACCCCCAGCTCGCCCCGTTCGTCACCGTCCACCAGGGCGACTTCAGCTGACCGTCTCCCGGTCCGCCAGCTCGCAGAGGCGTCGGCGACGCGCGCGGACCGCGACGCACCCCGCCCGTACGACGGGATAACGTGACCTCGACGGCCTCGAGGAGTGAGATGGACGCGGCAACAGTGACCTGCGCCACCTGCAGGACGAAGAACCACGTGCCCTTCGTGGCCGACGACGCACCCCGGTGCGTCCAGTGCCACGGCTTCCTCCCCTGGATCACCGACGCGGTCGACGGGGACTACACCGTGATCGCCGACTCGAGCCGGGTCGTGGTCTGCGTGGAGCTGTGGGCCGGGTGGGCGCAGCCGAGCCGCCTCGTCGGGCCGCTCCTGGAACGCGTCGTGGCGGAGCGCGCGGGCCGCGTCAAGCTCGTGCGGGTGAACGTCGAGGACGCTCGCCGGGTGCAGTCCAAGCACGAGGCACGGCTCATCCCGACCCTGCTGCTGCTATGGCAGGGCGAGGAGATCGCGCGTCACGCAGGGGCCATGCAGCTGCCGCAGCTGCGACGCTGGGTCGACCAGGGGATCGCCACCGCGTTCCGCTCCGCCACATCCACGTCGTGAGGGTCCACGTCGGCGCCTACCCCACGTACGGACGGGCCGACTCGCCGGAGGCGGCGCGTGTCGTGACGCTCCTGGCCGCTTCACCCCTCGTCGCCGGACTCGAAGTGCCGTTCGCGGACGGGCGACTCGTCCTGCCCGACGCCCCGACGCCGTCCGACTGGGGCCACGTCGTCACCCTCATGCCCGCGACCATGTCTGTTCTCGTGGCGGACCCCGCCTGGGGGCCGGCGTCCGAGGATCCGGCAGGAAGGGCGGCAGCCGTCGACCTGCTCCGGACGGTACGAGACGTCGTCGCCGCCCGTACGGACGTGGCGGCCGTGGAGCTCCAGAGCGCGCCCACCCGTACCGGGTCTGCCGCAGCCTTCGCAGCGACGCTGTCCGCGGTGGCCTCGTGGGACTGGAACGGCGTCGACCTCGTGGTGGAGCACTGCGACGCGTGGACGTCCGCGCACGCGCCTGAGAAGGGCTTCCTCTCGCTGCA
>DASSQF010000011.1:0-2529 GCA_035702685.1 Propionibacteriaceae bacterium | reverse complement strand
CCTGTGGCGCCGACGCGGTCATGATCGGCTCGCCGCTCGCGCGGGCCACCGAGGCGCCGGGCCGCGGCTTCCACTGGGGGAGCGAGGCGACCCACGCCGACCTGCCCCGCGGCGAGCGCGTCGGGTTCGCGCCGGTCGGCTCGCTGGAGGAGATCATGTTCGGCCCCTCGCGGGTCGCCGACGGCACGATGAACCTCGTCGGCGCGCTCCGCCGGGCGATGGCGTCGACCGGCTACACCGACGTCAAGGAGTTCCAGCGGATCGAGCTGGTGATCGTCTGATGAGCCAGCTCCCCGCCGAGCTCGTCGCCGCACGCGCGTCGATCGACAACCTCGACGCCGCCCTCGTCCACCTCCTCGCCGAGCGGTTCCGCATCACGCGCGCCGTCGGTGAGCTCAAGGCGTCCAAGGGCCTGCCCCCGGCTGACCCCGCACGCGAGGAGCAGCAGATCAGGCGGCTCCGTGAGCTCGCCGTCGAGTCGGGCCTCGACCCCGAGTTCGCCGAGAAGTTCCTCACGTTCATCGTCAACGAGGTCGTACGCCACCACGAGCGCATCGCCGAGGAGTCGCGCGGCTGACGCTGTCGGCGTTCCCGCCGGACGCTCAGCCCCAGCGCGTATGCGCGTCGGCGAGAGCCTCGAGGGTCTCGACGACGTCGGTCTCGTCGGTCGCCCAGTTCGCCACGGAGAAGCGGATCGCCGCGCGTCCGCCGAACGTCGTGCCGCTCGGGTAGGCGACACCGCTGGTCTGGATGCGGGACAGCACAGCCCTGGTGTGGGCGTCGTCGTCGAGACCGGCAGGGTCGTGCAGGCGTACGAGCACCTGGTTGAGCTCGACCTCGTTGCACACCTCGGCTCCCGGGATCATGCCGATCCCCTCGGCGAGCAGCCGCGCCATCTCGCAGTCGCGCTCCGCGATCTCGGCGACGCCGGACCTGCCCAGCGAGCGCAGCGTCGCGTACACGGCCGTCGCCCTGGCCCGGCGGCTCATCTCCGGGTTCCAGTCGATGGGGTCGCGAGCCGCTCCCGGCTCCGGCAGGTACGAGGCGGTCAGGGTCATGGCCCGATGGTGGGCCTCGCGGTCGCGCACGATCGCGATCCCGCAGTCGTACGGGGTGTTGAGCCACTTGTGAGCGTCGGTGCACCAGGAGTCGGCTCGCTCCGCCCCGGCGAACTTCGGAGCCAGGGTGGTCGAGGCCCTGGCGAACAGGCCGATCGCGCCGTCGATGTGGAACCACGTCGGCGCAGTGGCGCGACGTGCGTCGACGACGTCCGCGATCGCAGCGAGGGGGTCGATCCCGCCGGTGGCGATCTCGCCGCCCTGCCCGCAGACGATCGCCGGGCCGTCGACGCGCGACAGGGCATCGGCGAGCGCGTCGGGGCGCATCCGCGCGTTGCCGTCCGCGGGCACCGTGACGATGCGCGCCTCCCCCAGTCCGAGGATCCGTACCGCCTTGCCCACCGTGTGGTGGACGTACTCGCCGGCGAGCACGGTCACGGGAGGGGCGCCGATGAGGCCGTCCGCCTCGACGTCCCAGCCGGCGTCGGCGAGCACGCGATCACGGGCCGCGGCCAGGCAGACGAGGTTGGCGACCTGCGCGCCCGTGACGAAGGCGACGGACGAGGTGCGGGGGAGATCCAACAGCTCGAGCAGCCACTCGGCGGTGACCGCCTCCACGGCCGAGGTGCCGGGTGTGGGCTCGGCCATCGCGGTGTTCTGGTCCCAGGCGGCGACGAGCCAGTCGGCGGCCACGCCGGCGGGAGTGGCACCGCCGATCACCCAGCCGAAGAATCGGCCGTGGTTCATCGCCATGAGCCCCGGCTTCACCGTCCGCGCGAGGTCGGCGATGACCTGCTCGGCGGGAGTCCCGCCCTCGGGCATGGGTCCAGCGAGCGCGGCGTACATCGTGTCGTAGTCGACGTCCGGACGCACGGATCGCTCGTCCAGGTGCTCGAGCCAGTCCAGGGCGGCGTCGTGCGCCACCGTCAGTGCCGGGCGCCACTCGGGAACGCGCATGCGAGCACTCTAAAGGCGGTCCCCGGCCGGCGCAGCCCTCAGCCGAGGGAGCCCTTCGGGGTGTCCTGCCTTCCCCGGACCGCCGCGAGGACGGACGCCTTCGCATCACCCGGGGAGGCGGGCAGCATGGGGATGCCCATCGTCGTGAGCATGCGCTGCATCCCCTCGCCGACGTGGTCGACGACGATGGCCTGCACGCGCTGGTCCTTGAGGAACCCGACGACACGGGCATGGTGGGAGCCGTGAGTGCTCGAGTCGTGGAGCTCGTCCCAGCAGACCTCGTGGACGTCCCAGCTGGCGATTCCGGCGTCGGAGACGTCGGCGACCGCGATCCAGTGGGCACGGCCCCAGGCGTGGGCGGACTGACCGTGGGCGTCGACGGGAGTGGCTACGTACATGGTCGCCATCGTGCCACGCGGTCGCAGGTGCCACCTACACTGGCCGCCCATGGGGTGGAGGCCGTTCGGGCAGTGGAGCTGGGACCTGCGCTCGTGCGGTCGTCAGGGCCATGCCA
>DASSQF010000010.1:0-3075 GCA_035702685.1 Propionibacteriaceae bacterium | reverse complement strand
AGATCGTGAAGTCCGTCGTCGTCTCCGACCCGAACGCAGGGCAGGCGCGCTAGGCACCTCACTGTTCCGACACCACGAAGGCGCCGCCCACAAGGGCGGCGCCTTCGTCGTCGTCACGGCAGGTCGGCTCATAGCGGCGCGTTGCTCACGGAAAGGAACGCGACGAGGCAGGTGACGACGGCGCTTCCCAGGACCGCGGCGAGGAGGGCCATGACGACCAGCAGGCCCCGCTGCGTCAGCTGCCAGGTCGGCGCGTCGAGCGAGACGCGGCACCCCACGGGCGCTGCGGCCACCAGGTGTCGGTCGGCGAGGCGGGGCCGCGCCGCCTGGGGGCCGCTCGGCTTGCGGGCGGCGGCAGGGCGCGTGGTCAGCGGTCGGGGCGCAACGGTCAAGATGCTCATCGGTGGTCCTCTCGCTCGAACAGGTGTTCGAAACAGTTGTATGCCAGGTGCGGCGTCGAATCAAACACCTGTTCTTTTCGGCGTGTCGCCCCGTCTGGGACACACTCCACACGGCACCTCTGACAGTTTTCGGGGGTCGCCTCAGGGTTGTCCGCGAACCGTGCCGCTGGCACGGTGGAAGCCGCACGACGCGGCCTGCTGGTCGCCCGAACACCCGCGACCAGGAGCCTCACCATCCGCATCTCCACGCCCATGACAACCGAAGACGACCAGGACGGCGCACCTGTGCCGCCGCGCAGCGAGTCTCCCCTGCACCCTGTGAGCCTCGTCGTCGGCGCCGCGTCGGCCGCAGCCGCAGCCGTCATCGGCGGTCGGCTCGGGCTGAGCGGCACGGTGGCCGGGGCGGCGGTCGGCAGTGTCGTGGCCGCCGTCGCCGCAACCGCCGTCAAGCACTGGGCGACCCGAGGCCGGGACGCGCTGCTGGGCCTCACCCGTCGCCCCTCGGCGACGGTCCCCTCGGACCCCGCGCCGCGAGCGCGCGTCGCCTGGCCGCGACGGGCCGTGCTGGCCGGCGGCGGCTTCGCCGTGGGCATCGTCGGGCTGCTCGCCGTACAGCTCGCCCTGGGGACGCCCCTCTCGCGCGGCACCGGGCAGCTGCAGGAGGCTGCCGCGAAGGCCGTGCCGCCCACGGCGGCAACCACTCACCGCGCCACGACGCACTCCGCATCGGCGACCTCCAGCGCCACATCCCCCGCCCCCCCGGCCTCCGGATCGTCCGTAGCTCCCCCGACCTCCGTCGGCACTCCCGGCGTCTCCGTCAGTGCCGGGAACAGCTCGACGCCGATGACGAGCCCAGCGACGGCCCCGGCCTCCACCCAGCCGTCCGCCCTGTCTGGCGCGAGGCACAGCTGACGCGGCACGTCGTCCACGACACGCTCGAACAGGTGTTTGATTCCCCTGTGCGGGAGCCGTATGGTCCTGCCATGGCTGACAGGACCGAACCCACCCCGAGTCGACGTCGTCCCAAGGACGTCAAGCGCGGGCGCCCGTCCAACGCGGACATCGCCGACGTCGTCCGCAGGTCGAAGCTCGTGACGCTGCCGACGGAAGGCGCCGTGGACGCGGACGGGCTCACGATGCGCCAGCGGCTTCTTCTGGAGGTCATCAAGCGGTCGGTCGAGGAGAAGGGCTACCCGCCGAGCATGCGCGAGGTGGCCAGCATGGCCGGTTTGTCCAGCCCGTCGAGCGTCGCCCACCAGATGCACCAGCTCGAGGCCAAGGGCTACATCCGCCGCGACCCCAACCGTCCGCGCGCCCTGGACATCCGGCTCCCCGACTCCCCCGCTGCCCGCCCCCAGCCGGTCGAGGCCGACATCGACGAAGGCGAGAGGGAGGACATGCTGCCGCGCCCGGTGCACGTCCCGGTCCTCGGCCGCATCGCCGCCGGCGGCCCCATCCTCGCGGAGGAGAGGGTCGAGGACGTCTTCGCGCTCCCCCGTCAGCTCGTCGGCGAGGGCGAGCTGTTCCTCCTCGAGGTCCGGGGCGACTCGATGGTCGACGCCGCGATCTGCGACGGCGACTACGTCGTCGTCCGCCGGCAGCCCGTCGCGGAGAACGGCGACATCGTCGCCGCGCTGCTGGGCGACGAGGCCACGGTCAAGACGTTCAAGCGGACTCCCGGCCAGGTGTGGCTGCTGCCGCACAACCCGGCCTATGAGCCCATCGACGGCAACGACGCGACCATCCTCGGCAAGGTCGTCACGGTCCTGCGTCGGCTGTAACGCGTGACTTTGCGTTTCGGAGGGGGTACTACGTCTCCATGAGCGACAACCTCCGTGACTTGAGCAGCGAGCTGGGACAGCTCGAAGCGGCCATCCACGACGCGCCGCTGTACGCCGATCCCAGCAACCCGGACGCGGGTTTCAGTGACCGGCTCGTCGAGCTGGCCGCCCGGGAGGAGAGAGTCCTCGGCCAGATCATCGAACAGGCCCGACAGGACGTGTCGGCGCCGTAACCTGGGCGTGACGGGGACGGTGGCTTCACGCCATCCACGCACGCGACAGCGGGTGCTGGTACGTGAGGGGGCCTGGAGTGACGACCGAGCGGACGAGACGGCCGAACGGGCGCTCGAGCACGGACTCCGTCCGGCTCCGCGCCGTACACGCCCAGGAGCCCGGGCCGACGGTGTCCCGGGAGGTGGCAGCCTCCGCTGAGGACGTCTGGTCCGTACTGGCCGACGGCTGGACGTACGGCGGCTGGGTCTTCGGCACCGCCAACATCATCGACGTCGACTCGCGGTGGCCGACCGCCTACGCGACGTTCCGCTTCTCGTTCGGCATCTGGCCGTTCCTCCTCAAGGACGTCACGCGCGTCGAGAGGTCCGTACGGAACCGTGAGCTCGTCCTGAACGCCCGGGCATGGCCCGCCGGGAGCTCCCACGTCCACATCAGTCTTCAGCCGCGGAGCCGTACCCGCTGCGTCATCTGGCTCACCGAGGACGTCGTCTCCGGGCCGGCTCGCCTCATCCCCGGGTTCCTGCGCCATCTCCTGCTCGCACCGAAGAACCGCGAGACGCTGCACCGCCTCGCCCTCATCGCCGAGGGGAGAGCATCTCGCGGTCCGTCCTGATGCTGGAGCCGCGGACGCGCTAGTGGTTCCGCAGCGCGGAGATCAG
>DASSQF010000009.1:0-15754 GCA_035702685.1 Propionibacteriaceae bacterium | reverse complement strand
CGAGCCGTCCGCGAGATCGCCCCGCTCGTCCTCGGCGTCCCTGTGGTCGTGCCGTCGCCGGGTGAGTACGTCGCCCTCGGCGCAGCCCGCCAGGCCGCGTGGGTCCTCGCCGGCACGGCCGAGCCTCCGGCCTGGCGACAGGCTGGGGAGCAACACTACGAGGGAGCCCTGGCGACGGACGTGCGGACCCGGTACGCGTCGGCCCGCGGCTCGCTCCTCGCCCGCCCCTGAGGCCCGTCCTCACCTGGCCTTGAAAAGGACCGCCATGGAGAAGGTACGCATCGGCACGGGACCCGTGACCGCGGAGATCTGGACGCTCGGCGCCGCGCTCAACGGCGTCTGGGCACCGGACCGCGACGGCAATCTCGCCGACGTCGTGCTCGGCCACTCCGACGAGGGCGAGCGCCGTGCCGGGACCGCGTACCTGGGCGAGGTGGTCGGCCCGTACGGGAACAGGATCCGCGACGGCCGGTTCGCGATCGACGGCCGCTCGTACCAGCTGGAGCGCAACTTCCTCGCACGCCACTCCCTGCACTCGGGCAGCGCGGGCTTCCACCGGCAGGAGTGGACCCTCACCGACCGCGGCGACGACCACGTCCGCCTGGAGCTCACCTGGTCGGACACGACCGGAGAGCATCCGGGGCCGGTGCACGCGGCCGTCACCTACACCGCACAGGGCGACACGCTCGCGTACGACATCGAGGTCACCTCCGACGCGCCCACGGTCGTCAACGTCATCGGCCACCCGTACCTGAACCTCGCGGGGGCCGGCACGGTCGCGGACCACGTGCTGACGATCGACGCCGACACGTACCTCCCGGTGGACGACGAGCTCCTCCCGACGGCGGACGCGCCCGCGCCCGTCGAGGGCCGCTTCGACCTCCGCGCCGGCCGCACGGTCGCGGAGATCGTCGCCGCGGGCGGCGTCGACCACTGCTTCGTCCTCAACGGGACCGGCCTTCGCCACGTCGCCTCGCTCGAGGACCCCGCCTCGCGACGCCGGGTGGACGTCGCCACTGACGAGCCGGGACTCCAGGTCTTCGACGGCCGGGGCCTCGACGAGATCGGTTACCCCGCGTACGGGGGGCTGGCCATGGAGACGCAACACTTCCCCGACGCCCCGAACCGCCCCGACTTCCCGAGCACGCTGCTGCGTCCCGGCGAGCGCCGCACCTCGCGTACCGTCTGGACGTTCTCCGCGCGCTGACGCACCCTCGGACAAGCGGGTGCGGCGCACAGCGGCACCTGACAGGATGGGCGCCATGCGCGTACACATCGCTACCGATCACGCCGCCTTCGAAACCAAGCAGTTCCTCGTGGAGTCGCTGCGCGCGAAGGGGTACGAGATCGTCGACCACGGTGCCGCCACCCTGGACCCCGAGGACGACTATCCGGCCACGATCATCCCGTGCGCGGAGGCCGTCCGTGACGACCCAGGCTCCTTGGGAATCGTCCTCGGCGGGTCCGGCAACGGCGAGCAGATGGCGGCCAACAAGGTCAAGGGCATCCGCGCGGCGCTCGCCTACGACGTCGAGACCGCACAGCTGGCCCGCGAGCACAACAACGCCCAGGTCGTCGCGCTCGGCGGCCGCATGCACACGCTGCCGGAGGCGCTGGGCATCGTGCTCGTGTTCCTCGAGACGCCCTTCTCCGAGAACCCGCGTCACCAGCGCCGGATCGACATGATCTCCGCCTACGAGGAGGGTGCCGAAGTCACCTCCGCGTGACGCCGCCCTGGCGTCGTCGTACGACCTCGGCCGCGACGCGAGCCGCCTCCGCGAGCTCCTCGGGGCTGGGGCGCGAGACGTCGCGGGCGCGCAGCGCACGACCAGGGGTCACCAGTCCGGAGATCCCGTCGCGCCCGAAGCGCTGCTCCGGCTCCTGGCTGCTCATGGCCGAGAGCGTACGTCGATGTCGGCACGGGCGCCTAGGCTGACGGCCGGAGAGGGGGCATCGTGCCGGAGGGACACCACATTCACCGCCTCGCGCTCGACCTGGAGCGTGCGTACGGGGGCCGGCCGGCGCACGTGTCGAGCCCCCAGGGACGCTTCGACGAGGCGGCCGGCCTGCTCGACGGCGCGGTCCTGGAGCGTGCGTGGGCCGTCGGCAAGCACCTGTTCGTCCAGTTCTCCGGCGAGCGCGTCGTCCACATCCACCTCGGGCTCATCGGGAAGCTGCGGCCGTTCCCGTGGCCCGGCGGACCTGGCCAGGTACGACTGCGGATCGGGACGCCCGAGGCCGGTGTCCACGACCTCGCCGGTCCCCAGACCTGCGAGCTGATCTCCGTGGAGGAGGCTCACGCGGTCGCTGCCTCCTCCGGCCCCGACCCCCTCGATCCCGAGTCCGACCGGGAGCGTGCCTGGACCCGTCTCCACAGGTCGAGCAAGACGGTTGCCTCCCTGCTCATGGACCAGTCGATCTTCGCGGGTGTCGGCAACATCTACCGCGCCGAGGTGCTCTTCCGGGCGTCCGTCGACCCGTTCCTTCCCGGAAAGGCGCTTCCCAGGGCCACCTTCGACGCCATCTGGTCCGACCTCGTCGAGCTCATGCCGCAGGGTGTCATCGACGACCGGATCGACACGGTGCGACCCGAGCACAGCCCCGAGGCGACGGGCAGGGCGCCGAGGGTGGACCGGCACGGGGGCGAGGTGTACGTGTACCGCCGGCACGAGCAGGGCTGCCTCGTGTGCGGGACGCCCGTACGGCTGGAGCTCCACGCGGCGCGCAACCTGTACTGGTGCCCGCGCTGCCAGCCCAGCGGCGCCGACGGCACGCGGAGGCGGCGCCGGGCCCGTGCGAGCCGCTGACGTGCGCACACGTCAACACCTTGCCCGGCCGGGCCGGGCCGACCCGCACGCGGCTACGTTGGCGTCATGACTCTTGACGCTCCCCGTGAGGTCCGCACTCCTCGCTCCGTGGCTGAGGTGTACGACTACGGCGCCCACGTGTGGTCGTGGAGGCTCGACGGGCAGCCCGTCCTCTGGCAGAGCGACTCGTCGATGTACGAGCGGGGCAAGCCGCTCCGCGGCGGAGTCCCGATCTGCTGGCCGTGGTTCGGGCCCGGACGCACGGGCGACATGTCGCCGGCGCACGGGCTCGCCAGGATCAGTGACTGGACGCTCACCGACCAGCGGGAGACTCCGGACGGGACGCAGCTCACGTACGAGCTCACATCGCTGCAGGTGCCGGACGCCCTGCCGGGCAGCGACTGGACGCTGACCTACGACGTGCGGGTCGGCGAGGACCTCGAGCTCGCGCTCACGGTCACGAACACGGGCTCCGCACCGTTCTCGTACGAGCTCGCCCTGCACACGTACCTCGCCGTGGGCGACGTCCGCCAGGTCAGTGTCTCGGGGCTCGACGGCGCCTCGTACCTCGACAAGGTCACGGGGCGGCGCGAGCGGCAGGAGGGCGACGTGACGGTCACCGCGGAGACGGACCGCGTGTACGACCGGGGCGGCGACGTCGTCGTGAACGACCCGGTGCTCGCGCGGCGGCTCCACGTCTCGACCGAGGGGGCGGCCAACA
This sequence comes from Propionibacteriaceae bacterium, assembly GCA_035702685.1. Taxonomy (GTDB): domain Bacteria; phylum Actinomycetota; class Actinomycetes; order Propionibacteriales; family Propionibacteriaceae; genus Fen-668. The sequence continues at coordinate 12,226 of DASSQF010000009.1, read as the reverse complement.
CGGTCGTCTGGAACCCGTGGGTGGCGAAGGCCGCAGCGATGCCCGACTTCGGGGACGACGAGTGGCCCGGCATGATCTGCATCGAGGGTGGGAACGTGCTCGACGAGGCCGTCACCGTGGATCCGGGAACCTCCCGCGGGCTGCGCTACCGGCTCGCCGTGGAGGCGTCGTAAGCGTTTACATCGTTTCGGTAACGATTCATGCACTACTGTTGGCAAGCGCTTGCAATGCGTGGCCGAAGCGGATGAGCACCTCGTACTATCGGCCCGAAGGGGCACTTCGAACATCACCGGAGGATCAATGACGACCCGTAGAACCTTCATCGCAGGAGCCGCCGCCACTGCGACCGCTGCCGCCCTGGGGGCGTGCAGCAACAACAAGACCGGCTCCGCGACGCCAACAGCGGATGACACCAGTCCTGTCACCCTGCGCTTCGCCTGGTGGGGCAACGACGTCCGGAACAAGAACACTGCACAGGTGATCTCGGACTACATGAAGCTCCACCCGAACGTCACGATCACGGGTGAGCCGGGTGTCTGGTCGAGCTACTGGGACAAGCTGTCGACGCAGGTCGCCGGCAACACGGCTCCCGACATCGTGCAGATGGACGAGCAGTACATCCGCGACTACTCGAGGAAGGGGATCCTCGCTGACCTCAGCAAGCTCCCCATCGACACGAGCAAGTTCGCCAAGGGCCTCGTCGCCACCGGCACCATCGACAAGAAGGTCACCGCCCTCTGCGCCGGCGTCAACGCGCTGTCGATCGTCGCCAACCCGGCCCTGTTCCAGAAGGCGGGCGTCGCGCTGCCTGACGACAAGACCTGGACCTGGGACAGCCTCATGACCCTGGCCGCGGACCTCACCAGCAAGCTCGGCGCCGGGCACTACGGCATCGGCGGCGGCCTGTTCGGCGACTCCGTGGCTCGCGCCTGGATGTTCCAGAAGGGCAAGTCGCTGTTCACCGACACCGGCTTCGGCTGGCAGCCCGCGGACATGCAGTCGTTCTTCGAGCTCATGGTCAAGTACCAGAGCGCGAAGGCGATCCCATCCGCGGCGGAGAACGCCCAGGACTTCAGCACTGCCCTCGCCCAGCAGATGTTCGGCACCGGCAAGGTCGCCATGGTCCTGACCTGGTCGAACCAGATCGCCGCCCAGCAGGCAGCGGTCGGCCAGGACTGCAAGATCCTGCGCCTGCCCTCCCAGACCGGCAACGCCAAGGACGCCGACCTCTGGTACAAGTCGGGCCAGTACCAGTCGATCACCTCGAAGTCGAAGAACCAGGTCGCTGCGGCGAAGTTCCTCGACTACTACTTCAACAACATGGACGCCGGCAAGGTCATGCTGGCCGAGCGCGGTCTGCCGCCGAACACGGACGTCCTCGCCGCGATCAAGCCCCAGCTCGGCAACGCCGACCAGAAGGCCGCGACGTACATGAACGACATCGCCGGAGAGCTCCACGACCCGCCGGTGCCGCCGCCCCCGGGCGCCTCCACGTTCCAGACCATCATGGAGCGGTACGTGGAGAACGTGCAGTTCGGCCGTCAGTCGCCGGCCGAGGCGGCACAGAAGCTGTACGACGAGGCCAAGGCCCAGCTCAAGTAGCAGGTTGCTCACGGGTCGTCGGATGAGGGCGTGGGGCTTCGGCCCCACGCCCTTACGCTTGCCCTGAGAGGGGTGGAGACGATCGCTTCGCTGGATCCGCAGTCAGCGCCCCGTGGGCGCGCACCCCTCGGCGCCCAGCCGCCCTGGGTCGACCTCCTGCTCCCGCGCCACGCGGTCGGCGCGACCGGCTCCGACATCCTCCAGTGGGAGTCGCGGACGACGTACGACGAGGACGAGGTCGAGACCGAGTACGTGTCGGGCACGCTGCGTGCCGTCGTGCAGCACACCGCGTCCGCGGACGCGTGGCGCCTGCGCGGCAGCATCGCGAACACCGGTCCGGACCCGGTCTCCCTGTCGCGAGCGGACCTGGCCGTGGACCCCTCGGCGGGGACGGCGTGGGTGTGGGCCGCAGGCTCGGCAGGGCTCCTCGCCGTCGACGACGACAGCGCCGGACTCTGGGCACTCGCGCTCCGCCGGGGCATGCTCACCGCTGACGGGGGCGACACGGTCTGGCTCGAGGCCGGCACGACCCTGGATCCCGGCCGGCGCGTGACCGTGGAGCTCACAGGCGGCCGATATCAGGGCTGGGAGGAGGTGGCCTCACTGCTGCCCGCATGGCTGCCTCGGCTCGCCGTCCGGGGCGGCGAGCCGGTCGACCTGGCACTTCCCGACGCCGGAGTCGTGGCGTCCGGCTGCACTCTCGACGAGGGGCCGGAGGGGACCGAGATCCGGGGGAGCGGGGTGCAGCAGGTCAGCGTGCGGGGCGCGTTCGGGGAGGTGACCCTCGAGCTCGCGTTCGCGCCGACCCTCGCTGAGGCGGTCGACGCGTCCTCGCGACGGATCGCCGGCGAGGTGGGGGAGCAGGGAGAGCTCGCCGGAGTGCGTCCGGAGGAGACCGCTGCGGATCTCGAGCGCGCGTCGCGGCGTCTTCTCGTCCTGCAGGCGGCACGCAGCCACGATGCGGCCGACGTCGTGGCGTCGGCGCTGGTGGTGGAAGCTGCGCAGCTCGTACACCGCGGGGAGAGCCCGGGCACGTTCACCGTCGTGGCACTGGCCGGCGAGGTGCAGCGGCGGGACGACCGTGAGGCCCTGGCAGCGCTGCTCCTGGCGATGCCGCTCGTGATTCCCGAGCCGGGGATGGCTCTCGCTCTGACCCGGGTCTGGGCCGCCCTGTGGGGGCTCGGCCAGGACCCGGAGCCGGTACGGGACGCGCTCGTCCGGATCGCCGTGCAGCCGACCGTGATGAGGGTGCACGGGGTGGAGAGCGGCCTCATGACCGGGGACCGTGATGCTCCGCGACGGCTCCTGGGGATACTGGGCGGAGGCCTTCCCGGGAGAGCGGCGCCGACGGCGGAGCCGTGGGAGTCCGGCTACGCGGTGGCGCTGGCGTCCCTCGTCGCGGACGACGACCCGCTCGGACCCGCCGTCGTACAGGCGGCTGAGCTCCTCGCGCGCCGGCTCACAGCCGCCCATCCCGAGGACGCCGACGTGCTCGCGTGGTTGCTGCTGGGGGAGCGCTGATCAGCCGCGACGCCACACGTACGGCACGGTCGTGGTGATGGGGAGCATCCCGCACGCCGCGAGGATGACCCGGCTCATGGCGGTGCAGTCGGCGTACAGGTACTTGGCCCCGTCGGCGCGCGCCTCGCGCGCTCGCGCCTGCGTCAGAGCCTTGTAGACGCCACGTCCGCGCCAGTCCTCGCGGATGGCGCCGCCCCAGAGCCCGGCGAAGTCCGTACCCGGCACGCGGTCCAGTCGCCCGCTCCCGATCACCTCGTCGCCCGCCTCGGCGAACCACAGCTTCACCGACGGGTTCTCCAGGCGGCGCATCGTCATCTCGACCATCCGGGGGATGTCCCCGAAGACCCTGTTCTGGAAGGCGACGACCCGCTCGACGTCGGCGAGGAGGTCGCCCCTGTCGCCTGCCTGGTGCAGCTCCACGCCCTGGGGTACGGGGTCGTCCCCGGCCAGTCCCTCGATCCGGCCGGCCATCACCGTCTCGCGCTCCTGCGGGCGAAGGCCGTTCGCCACGAGCAAGGAACCGAGGTTCGCGGGCCCGTCGTGGTCGCGGGTCTTCCACTCGAACTCCTCTATCGCGGGGTCCGAGGTGAAGCTGGAGACCGTACGGGCGATGAGCGACGACAGCTCGTCCGCAGTGAGGTTCGCGAGGCTGCGGTAGGTCACGAAGCCGCGGGTCGGCATCCGCGCGATCCACAGGGGTCCGTCGGTCCGGACGTCGTCGAAGTCCGAGGTTTCGACCGCCTCGCGCAGCTGCGCGTCATAGGCGGCGAGGAGCCCGTGCCGCATGGCCGCACTCTAGCCAACGGCCCGAGCGATGCCGGAGAGGCCCCCTCGGCCGCGACGGCAGGCTTGCGACGGCGCCTCGAGAAGGTGCCTGAGGGGGCTGCCGACAGGTCAGGACGAGACGGCGCCTCCGGCGTTCCCGTCGAAGCGGCGCCCGAGCACGAGGGTGTCCTGCTCCGCGTAGCCGAGAGCGGTGTAGAAGTCGAGCACCGCGGTGTTCGTACGGCGCACCATGAGCTGGATCTTCGGCATGCCGCGATCCTCCACCCAACGCTCCGCGGCCTCCATGAGGGCCCTGCCGATCCCCTCGCCGCGGCGCTGCGGGTGCGATGCGAGGTAGTAGACCCACCCGCGGTGGCCGTCAGCCCCGACCATGGCCGTGCCGACCAGGGTGTCGCCGTCGTACAGGCCGAGCACCGCCGAGGAGCTGCCCTCCACGGCACGCGCGAAATCCGCGTACGCGTCGTTCCAGGGCCTCGTGAGGCCGGTGGTGGCCCACAGGCCCACGGCAGCCTCCGCGGCCTCGGGGCCCAGCTCCACGATTGTCATGCAGGGATGCTAGCGACGCCCCTCGGGCAGCTCTGCCAGCACGTCGGCCAGGGACAGGGGGCGGCGTCCCGTGAGGCGCTCGACCGTGTCGGTCACCGCGGCGAGCTCGCCCCGCGCGATGGCGACGTACGTGCTGACCCAGGCGTCAAGTTGCCACTGCGGCGCGCCGTACACGGCTCGTGACGCGTAGGCGCCCTCGAGGGTCTCGTTCTCGAAGCGGTACTCCCGGCCGGTGACCCTCGTGATGGTCGCGGCGGCCTCGTCGAGGGTGATCGCCTCGGGGCCGGTGAGGTCGTAGGTGGCACCGGCGTGGGCCTCGGGCTCACGCAGGACGGTGGTGGCCACCCGAGCCACGTCCGCGCGCGCGACACCGCCGAAGCGTCCGTCGTCGGCCGGGCCCCGGATGACTCCGTCCTCGCCGGCGAACGCCGGGAGGAGGTCCAGGTAGAGGGAGTCGCGCAGGAAGGTCCAGGCCATTCCCGAGGACCGCAGGTACTGCTCGGTGTGCCAGTGGTCGCGGGCGAGCGTGAACGTCGCGTCCGGCGAGGCACCGAGGAACGACGTGTACACCACGTGGCGGACGCCGGCCTCCGCCGCGGCCTCGACGAAGGTCCGATGCTGTGCGAGCCGGTCCACGCTCTCGGCGCCGGACACCATGAACAGCAGGTCGACCCCCTGGAGTGCGCGGCGCGCGGACGGGCCGTCCCCGTACGAGGCGGCGACGACCTCCCCGTCGATGCCGGGCGGCAGCCTGGTCCGGTCACGGACGACGAGCCGGAGATCGGCCGCGTCCTGCTGCAGGTCGGAGGCCACGAGCCGGCCCACCTGTCCGGTGACACCTGTGACCGCGACGAGCGTCATGGCGAGTCTCCCCTCGCCGGCCGTCCGAGGGCCGGGGAGCGGATGACGGGAATCGAACCCGCATGGCCAGCTTGGAAGGCTGGGGCTCTGCCATTGAGCTACATCCGCGTGGCCGAAGAGGCCGTGACGACTGTACCGGACGCGCGGCCCGGGCAACGAGTGCGTACCAGCGGGAACGGCCCGGGTGCGCTCCGCCGCTCAGCGACGGATAGGAGGCCGCCGGTGCCGGGACGGGCACGAACGGGCCTTTCTGCCACGGGAGGCAGGTGCTCATGCTGAGGAATGCCGAACAGGTTCGGGAAGGCCGGCGCCGGCGGCACGAGTCAGATCTATGGTGGGCTTCAGGGCGTTGACCAGGAGATGTCGTGAGCAGCCCAGCGAACGATCTCGATGCAGCACGTGGTGCCGGGGACGCGCGCGTGCCGGATGCCGCGAGAGTGCTGGTCGACTTCGTCCCCACCAAGCGGTTCTTCGCGGGGATCGACTCCGACGGCTGCGCGATGGACGCGATGGACATCAAGCACCAGGAGTGCTTCACCCCGTGCTACATCAGGTTCTGGGACCTTCAGCCGATCTCCACGCTCGCGCGGCAGACCGCGCTGTTCGTCAACCTCGGCTCCATCAGCCGCGGGCTCAACCGCTGGCTGGCGCTCAAGCAGGTCCTCGACCTCCTCCGCGACCGTACCGAGGTGGCCGAGCGGGGCTTCGTCGTCCCGGACTATCCGGAGCTCACGGCCTTCGTCGAGTCCTCCTTCCCCCTGTCCGACCAGGGCTTCGCCGCGTGGGCGGAGCTGAACCCGTCACCCACCGCCCGGCGCATGCTCGCGTGGAGCGAGGGCGTCAACGCGGCGATCGCCGACATGGTCCACGGCTGCGGGCCGTTCCCGGGCGTACGCGAGGCGATGGCGGCGATGTACGACAGCGTGGACGAGATGACCGTCTCCGCCACCCCTGTGGAGGCGCTCGAGCGCGAGTGGAGCGAGCACGGCCTCGCGCGGTACATGCGGGTCATCGCCGGGCAGGAGATGGGCGGGAAGGCCGAGCACGTGCGCTACGCGGCGGTGGGCAAGTACGGCCGTGACCACATCCTGCTCATCGGGGACGCCCCCGGTGACCGCGTGGCGGCCGCGGAGGCCGGCTGCCTGTTCTACCCGATCCTTCCCGGCGCGGAGGCGAGGTCCTGGCGACGCTTCACCGAGGAGGCGCTGCCGGCCTTCCTCCAGGGGGAGTTCGCCGGGGCGTACCAAGAGGCCCTCGTGGCCGAGTTCACCGCTCGACTGCCCGACCGTGTCCCGTGGGAGACGATCTCGGGCCGGCACAGTGTCGCCGTGCCGAGGCGACCGCTCAGTGAAGGGACAGGCGAATGACCAGTACCGCACTTCCTCCCGCCGCCAGGCCGTTCGGGAGCCGGGACAAGATCGCCTACGCCTTCGGCGACCTCGCGAACGACTTCTCGTTCATCCTGGCCGCCGCCTTCCTCATGATCTTCTACACCAACGTCGTCGGCATCAGCGCGGCCCTCGCGGGCACGATCATGCTCGTGGTCCGGTTCGTCGACGCCTTCATCGACGTCGCCGTGGGCCGCATGGTGGACCGTTCGAAGACAGGGCCCCACGGTCGGTTCCGCCCGTGGCTCGTACGGTTCGGCATCCCGGTCGCGATCGCCTCGGTGCTCATGTACTACTACGGCGCGTCGGGCTTCGGCCCGACCGGCAAGGTCACGTACGTCGCGGTGACGTACCTGCTGTGGAGCGTGCTGTACTCGACGGTCAACATCCCGTACGGCTCGATGGCGGCCGTCATCTCTCCGGATCCGGTCGATCGCTCGTCGCTGTCCGTGTTCCGGACCTTCGGCGCGTTCGTGGCCAACCTCGCGCTCTCGTTCACCGTGCCGCTGCTGATCTTCACGAAGGACTCCCACGGCAAGACCCAGGTGGTGCCACAGGCGTTCTTCTACATCGCGATCGTGTGCGCCGTGCTGTCGGTGATCGCGTACTTCGCGTGCTACTCCATGTCGGTGGAGCGGGTCCGCGTCGTGACGGGGCCCAAGTCGGAGGTGCTCGGCATGGGCAAGACGCTCGCGAGCCTTGGCAAGAACCGTGCCATGGTCGCCATCGTCGTCGCAGCCCTCCTGCTGCTCATCGCGACCATGCTTGTCACTGCCATGGCCACCTACCTGTGGGCCATCTACTTCAACAACGGCTCGATGCAGAGCCTCGCGGCCTCGCTGGCCCTCGTCCCCACCTTGCTGCTGCTGCCGTTCGCCACCCAGCTCGCACGCCGCTTCGGCAAGCGGGAGGTGTCCGTCATGGGCGTCGGCGCCGCCGCGGCCATCTACATCGTCCTGAGCTTCATCCCGTTGCAGGGCTCGCCGTGGAGCTTCATCCTCGCCACCTTCGTCGCCGGCATCGGGCTCGGGGTGTTCAACATGCTCGTCTGGGCCTTCATCACCGACGTGATCGACCATCAGGAGGTTCTCACCGGACAGCGCAACGACGGCGTCGTGTACTCGGTGTACTCGTGGGCCCGCAAGGTCGGGCAGGCCCTCGCCGCCGGCATCGGCGGCTGGGCGCTCGGGTGGGTCGGGTACAAGGCCGGGACGACGGCCCAGGCCGACGGCACGGTGCGCGGCATCTACATGCTGTCGACGCTGGTCCCCGGTGTCCTCTACGCCCTCGTCGCCCTCGCACTGCTCCTGTGGTACCCGCTGGGCAAGAGGCTCGTCCTCCAGAACGCCGAGACGCTCAGCGTGCGCCACCAGGAGGCCGCGGTCGCGGCCCGGGCGGCGGTCGACAACGCGGTCCACGAGACAAGGAGCAACTGACATGGTCAACGGATCCCCCCCGCAGGTCATCACGATGTGGGAACTGTACGGATGCGGGATGGAGCAGGTCGCGGCCCGCGTCGCGAGCCGCCTGAACCTGCCGCTGCACGGGCAGGCGTTCTCGAGCGAGCAGATCGAGGAGTCGATGGCCCAGCGGGAGCGGGAGGGGTCCTTCGGACGGTTCCTGCGCCACCTCGTCCCGGCGGCGATCCCCACGAGCAGCGCGGCGGACGCGGCGATCGAGGAGGCACGTACGGTCGAGGACACCGCGCGGGAGGTGAGCGACGACGTCAACGCGTTCGCGGACGAGGGAGGTGTCATCCTCGGGCGCAACGGCGCGTTCCTCCTCCACGACAGGCCGCGCTCGCTGCACGTGAAGCTGGTGGGCCGTACGGCGGCTCGCGTCGCGCGCGCGGCGCAGATCTTCGGGATCTCCGAGGACCAGTCGGCGAGGCGTCAGCCGCTCGAGGACGACTTCCGCCGCGAGCTGTCGCAGAAGATCTTCCGCTTCGACCCCACGGGGGACGACTACTACGACCTCGTCATCGACGCCACGCGCTTCGACGAGGACGAGGTGGTCGAGCTCATCGTGGCGGCCGCGACGGCGCGCGCTCGCTGAGCTGTCGAGGCGTTCCTCATGACCGACTCAGGCCGGCCGTGGCTCGAAGAGACGGCACCTGCTCACGAGCGGGCGGTGCGGCTCGTCGCCGCGATGACGCTGGAGCAGAAGATCGCACAGCTCCACGGCGCGATGGAGACCATCGACATCTACGAGCTGTCGTCTCAGGCCACCACCGCCGAGGAGATGGAGCAGCTGGCCGCCCAGATCCGGGTGGAGCGTCACGTCGACGGCATCGACGACCTCGCCATCCCGCGCTTCCGGGTCACCAACGGGCCCGTCGGCGTCGGCATGGGGGACGGGACGCCCTCGCCACCGGCGACGGCTCTGCCCATGGCGATCGCGCTCGCGGCGGGCTTCGACCGCGACCTCGCCCACGAGTACGGCGACATCATCGGGAGCGAGGCCGCGGCCCTCGGCCAGCACGTGCTCGAGGGGCCGGGGGTGTGCCTGCACCGCACGGCCATCGCGGGACGCAACTTCGAGTACTTCTCAGAGGACCCGTACCTCTCGGGCGTCATGGGCGTCGAGGTGACGAGGGCGATCCAGGCGCACGACGTCATCGCGATGGCGAAGCACTACGTCGTCAACGACCAGGAGACCGAGCGCTTCCGCACCAGCGTCGAGGTCGACGAGGACGTCCTGCGGGAGCTGTACCTGCTGCCCTTCGAGATGCTCGTCAAGGATGGCGAGATCGCCGCCGTCATGAGCGCGTACAACCGGGTCAGGGGCGTGTACGCGACGGAGAACCGGTACACGCTCACCGACGTCCTCCGTCGGGAGTGGGGGTTCGAGGGCTTCGTGCAGAGCGACTTCTGGTCCTGCCGGTCGTGCGCCGCCTCGCTCAACGCGGGCATGGACCTCGAGATGCCCGACGCGAAGTGGCTGAACGACGCCAACGTCACGGCAGCCCTGCGGGACACGAGCCTCGAGATCGAGACCGTCGACCGGGCGCTGGTCCGGCGCTTCACGCAGATGTTCCGCTTCGGCCAGTTCGGACGCCCGTACGCACCGGTCGAGATCGACGCCGCCGGACACGGGGCCCGTTCGCGCAGCATCGGGCAGCAGTGCGCCGTGCTGCTCAAGAACACCGGCGGACTGCTGCCCCTCGATGCGGCGCGTGCCGGGCGCGTCCTCGTCGTCGGCCAGAAGGACTTCGTCGACGACGCGTGCCAGGGCGGCGGCGGGTCCTCGAAGGTCACCCCGCTCTACACGGTGACGCCCGTGGACGGGCTCCGGGACGTGCTGGCCTCGCTCGGGTCCTCGGCGACGGTCCACAAGGTCACGGTGGCTCGGGACCTGTCGAACCTCGACGACGCCGTGTCCGCCGCGAAGGGGGCCGACACCGTTCTCATCATGGCCGGCGTCGTGGCCACGGAGGGCGCGGACCGCCCGTCGCTGGCGATGGCCGACAGTCAGGACACCATGATCTCGGCGCTTCTCGGACTCGTGGAGAGGACCGTCGTCGTGCTCAAGGACGCGAGTCCCGTGCTCATGCCATGGCTCGACCAGGCGCCGGCCGTGCTCGAGGCCTGGAACCAGGGCGCGGAGGACGGCCACGTCGTCGCGGATCTGCTCCTCGGTGTCGTCAACCCCTCCGGCAAGCTGCCGACGACGTACCCGCGCAGCGAGGAGGACACGCTGTACTCAGGGCGCCCCGAGCGGTACCCGGGCGTCGATGCAGGGGACGGCTTCCCGACGATCACGTACTCCGAGGGACGTGAGGTCGGCTACCGCTGGCACCAGGGCACGGGCATCACGCCGCTGTTCCCCTTCGGCTTCGGGCTGTCGTACATGACGTTCTCGGTGGACGACGTCACCGTCGACGACACGACCAACGACGGCACCCGGCCGATCATCGTCGGCGTCTCGGTGACGAACACGGGGGACGTCCCCGGCGCCGAGGTCGTCCAGGTCTATCTGGGGATCCCGTCAGCGGGCCAGCCGCCGAAGCGCCTCGTCGGCTTCAGCAAGGTGCGCCTGGAGCCGGGCGAGACCAGGCGTGTGGAGATCGCGGTCGACCCCGCGAGCACCAACCACCCGCTCTCGGTCTGGTCGGACGCGGACCACGGGTTCGTCGTGCCCCACGGCCAGTTCGCGGTGTACGTGGGCTCCTCGAGCGACGCGGAGGCGTGTGCGACCGTCACGGTCTCCTGAGGGACGACGTGCGTGGAGCGTACGACCGGTTCCCGCCGCCCCTTCGGGCCTTGGTCCCCGGGCGCACGCTCCACGTCCGTTCAGCCTGTGCTGTGCGTGCCGCTCATAAGGGAGCGGCGGTCTGGGTCAGAGACCCAGCAGGTGGTTCAGCAGGCTGGCCAGGCCGTTGGCCCCGCCGTTGTCGAGCAGGCCCGCGACGCTGCAGAGCAGGTTGCCGAGCAGGTTGCCGTTACCGGACTGCGCGGTGATGTTGAGGTGCACGGCACTCAGGTCGACGACCAGGCCCAGCAGGTCGAGGTGAAGAGGCCCGAGGTCGAGGGTGAGGACCTTGCAGGAACCACTCGGCGTGAGGCCGCCGACCACGGAGGTCACCGTCTGGGTGATCGGGGTGACCACGCCGTTGAGCGCGGTGAAGGTGCCCTGGAAGACGCCCTGGAGCGCCAGCTGGCCGTTCTGGGTGACGAACTGCGTCGGCGAGAACGTCCCGGTCAGGGTGCCGAGGCCGTCGAACACCTGCGTGATGGGGATGCTGGTCTGTGACAGCGTCGCGGACGGCGAAGGCGCTGCCGCCGGCGCGGCCACGGCCGCCTGTGCGACAGGTGCTGCCTGCGCGGGCAGGGCGCTGAAGCCCAGCGATGCCCCCAGGATTGCGGATGCGGCGAGCGAGATGACACGAATCGGTCGCATGAGTGAAGCCTTCCTCTGTGCGTCCCGCGGTCCCTTGTTGGCCACGGTGCCTTCGTGCCTTCGTACCCACTTCTCACGGGGGGCTAAACCCCGACCACAGGGTCCGGTCCCAGGCCTTCTGCCCGGATCAGCGAGAACCGTGATCACAGAGATGCCTGCCCTGCAAGGGATTTCCTGAGGCTCCCTGCCTCACTCCTGATCCGCGGTGCTTGGCGTGCTTGTCTGGCTCACTCGACACGGTGAGGTCCCTGATCGAGGGGCTGTGGCGTCCCTGGCGCGTCTCGGACACCCCCGAACGAGGAGCCGGCAGACGTCAGGACGGCGGGCGCGAGCATGTGTGGCGATACTGACCTCATGACGAGTCCTGGGGAGCCGCGGGGTCAGCTGGCCGAGCCCTGTGTGGCCCGCGTCCCACTGTTCGCTCGGCTGTCGCCGGCCCAGCAGGCGGAGGTGGCTCGGTACGCGCGTCCCGCCGTGGCTGAGCGGGGCGAGCCGGTCGTGGTCGCTGGACAGGCGGCGGCTCAGCTGTTCGTCGTGCACGAGGGGACCGTGAAGGTCTCGAAGACCTCACGGGACGGTCGGGAGACCACCCTGAGGGTGCTGGCCCCGGGAGACGTCCTCGG
>DASSQF010000008.1:0-6012 GCA_035702685.1 Propionibacteriaceae bacterium | reverse complement strand
CTTGCGGCTCTCCTGCTTGCCCGCATGCGACGAGCCGTAGCGGGCGAGGTCGGCGTCCTGGCCGGAGTAGCTCGCCGTGGACGCCTGGCCGCCGGTGTTGGAGTAGCCGCCGGTGTCGAGCACGAGCGACTTGATGGGCGTGCCGGCGGCGAGGACGCGCGACATGGCGCCGAAGCCGATGTCGTACGCGGCGCCGTCCCCGCTGATCGTGACCACCGCCGGTACGAGCGCGCGCTCCGCCGGTGTGAAGTCGCGCCAGGTGACGGTGGCCAGCTTCGCGTCGTGGACGCTCGGGTCGTACGAGCCCTCCAGCTCGAGGCGTGCGAGGCGCAGCGCCCGCACCTCGTCGACGAGGCCCGACACCAGGCCTTCGTAGATGCCGACCGCGAGCGGCTGGGCGTCCTGGAAGAGACCGTTGACCCACGGGTCGAGGTACGGCGAGAAGGGCATGGTCGACGCGTACACGCTCGAGCAGCCCGTCGAGTTGGCGATGACCGTGGGGGCCGGCCCGTTCCCGGTCGGACCCGACTCGTACAGGTAGAGCCTCCTGTCGAGCTCCGCGGTGGCGCGCTCGATGCGCACGCGACGCGGGCTGCCGGCCGGCAGCGTCGCGGCGAGCGCGGCCAGACGCTCCTGGAGCTCCTCGAGCTCCTGCACGTGCGCCTGGCGGCGGTCCTCGCCGATGCGGTGGCTCAGCGCGGTGAACAGATGGATCGCCGTCACCTCGCCGCAGCCGCGGCAGGCTCCGTGGCCGCCGGTGATCGAGTAGTAGTCGTCGCGGGCGAGCAGGATCCGCTTGATGTCGCCGCCGGGCGCGGTCGCGTCCGCGGTGAGGCGCTTCGGCGAGTCCGGCAGCTGGGTGAGCCGCTCGAAGCGGGCCTCCAGCATGTCGAGGATCTCCTCGTCCTGGTCGTGCGTGGTGAGGGCGTCGGGGCCGCAGACGTCGACGCACTGCATGCAGCCCGTGCACTTCCACGGGTCGATGACCACCGAGAACAGGGCGCCGTTGCCAGCCGTCCGCTTCTCCTCCGCATCGAACAGCGGGCGTGTGCGCGAGACGGGGAACGCCGCGAGGGCCGCGACGATCTGGTCGAGCTCGGCGGTCGGGAGGGGCTCCTCGGCGAGAGCACCGGCCGCACGGGTCGCGACGGCCGGAAGGTCGCCTTCGGACGAGACTGCGAGGAAGCCGCGACGGATCTCCTCCGACCAGGCCGGTACGAGCGCCCGCCACGCCGCCCGCGTCGCCTCGACGAGGCCGGATGCCTCGATCGCCGAGGTGAGCAGCGGCGAGATGTCGTGGGCCGTGTTGGGGATGGCGTTGTCCGGGCAGGCGATCGCACACTCCATGCACGCCGTGCAGTCGGTCGGGTCGAAGACCGGCACGGTCCGCCGGAAGATGCCCTTGTCCTTGGCGGCGGCGGTACCGGCCGGCATGAACAGCCCGGTCCCGGGAATCACCGGGGCTTCGTCGATGACGCCGTCACGGAACGGCTGGGCGACGATCTCGTCGTAGTACGACGGGTCGAAAAGGCGACTCGTACGGGCCGTGAGCACCGAGGGCGACATGAGGTGGGACAGCATCGGTCGACGCTCCTTGAGCGTCGCGGTCTCGACCGCCTCGAACGCCGGGTCCGTGTAGTCGACGAGGGTCGCGGCCTTCATCCCGTCGCGGATGACCTCCATGTTCGCGTCGACGACCCGGTCGCCGCGGCGGCCGAACTTCTTCGCCAGCTCGGCCCGCACCTCGGTCTCGACCTCGGCGAGGTCACCGCCGTGGGCCACGGCGTCCACGTGGCCGAGGATCGCGCCGATGAACGCGATGCCCATCATGCGGGTCTGCAGCTCGGCGGTCGGGGCGTGGCCCTTGGCGATGGCGAACGCGTCGAGGACGAAGAACCGGATGCCGCGCTCGCGGATGGCGCGGCGTGCGAACGCGGGCAGCTCCTGCCAGACGTCGAGCGGAGCCTTGCTCGACTGCATGATCAGCGTCCCGCCGGTCACCAGCCCCTTGAGCGGGTTGGAGTGCGAGAAGACCTGGTGGTCGGGCGCGACGACGACCTCGACGTCCTCGAGCTCCGCGTTGGTGATGAGGACGGGCTCGGGCGACAGCGTGATGTAGTAGTTGGTCGCCGCGCCGGACTTCTCCGACCCGTACTTCGGCGCCGACTTCGAGTGCATGTGGAGCAGCGAGCTGAGCAGGTCGGTGAGGAGCTTGCCGGTCGCGACCGTGCCGTAGCCGCCGACGGAGTGGAAGCGGATCCGCAGCGCGTCGTACGGCAGCACCCTCGGGTTCGGGCCGGTGGAGAGCGCCATGAGCTCGGTCTCCGGGTACGCGCGGCGCAGCCGGTCCTGCATCGCGGCGACGGCCGCCGTGGGGTTCGCGCTGAAGAACTGGGAGCCGAGGTAGACCACGGGCGCCGGGTTGGAGTCGACCATGTTCGTGAAGCCGGCGACGACGTGGCGCGGCTGCACGTCGTGCCCGCCGAGGCCGAAGATCGCCGTCGTCAGGCGCGGGATCGAGGACAGGGCCGGCACCCCCGCGTACAGCTCTGTGCGCGCCTCTCCGTTGGCACGGGCGTGGAACAGCGCGCTCGTGACGAGCCGCGTGAGCGCGGTGTCGTCGGAGCGCTCGAGGACGGTGACGGCCTTCGCGCCACCGATGGCGGCCACGAGCTCCGCCTCGGGGAACGGCTGCAGGAGCTTGACGGACGCGACGCCCGCCTTGATCCCCTGGGTGCGCAGGTGGGCGAGGACGGCGCGGACGTCGTCCGTGATCGAGCCCATGCCCACCATGACGTAGTCGGCGTCCTCGCACTCGTACGCCTGCACCGGCGCGTACTCGCGACCGCTCAGGGCGGCGTACTCGGCCATCGCCTGGCGGACGATGCCCGGCACGGCGCTCGCGAAGTGGGTCCGGTGGTCGGCCGAGCCGGCCTGGAAGTCGGGCTGGTTCTGCACGGGGCCCGTGAGGCCGGGGTTGTGGGGGTCGACGAGAGCCGGTACGAGCTGGCGCGTGCCCTTGGGCAGCGCGTTGCGCCACTGCCGGCGCCATGGGCCGACGAGGGCCGTCGGTACCCACGAGAGCGTCGTCGCGAGGAGGTCCTCGCCGCCCGTCTCCACGGCGTCCGCCTGGGCGTTGAGCTGTCCCCGCAGCGCCGCGAGGTCGGCAGCCTCGAACTCGCCCGCGTGCCGGTCGAGGAAGCGCTCGAGCTGGAACAGCCGGCCCTTCGCCCCGAACAGCAGCTCCTGGGCCACGGTCGGGCACGGGATCCGTCCCGCGGGGTCGCCGAGGTAGTCGCGCAGCAGCTCCGGCTCGGGCAGCAGGACCTCGCTCATGACGTGGCTGGTGGCGAAGCCGTCCATCGCGTTCGCGACAGGGACGAGCGACAGGGCCGAGGTGCGGTACGCGATGGCGGCCAGGTCCGCGGCCTCCTGCGGGTTCGAGCCGAACAGGACGGTGTACCCGGTGGGCAGGAGCGCGTACACGTCGTCATGACCCGCCATGACATTGAGCGAGTGCTTGGTGACGACGCGCGCCGCCACCTGGAGCACGAAGCCGCCGATCTTCTTGCCGACCGTGACGTAGTGGGACTCCAGCCCGTACAGGATGCCCTGGCTCGATGACGCGTTGGAGATGAAGTTGCCGCCGGTCAGCGCCGCGCCCATGGCTCCGCTCTGGGCGCTGTGCTCGCCTTCGGTCTCCACGAAGAAGGGATGCTTCCCCCACACGTTGAGCTGTCCCTCGGCGCGGGCGGCCTCGAACGTCTCCGCGATCTCGGTCGAGGGGGTGATGGGGTAGCCGATGACGCCCCCGCACACGTGCTTCATGACGTGAGCGACTGCGCCGTTTCCGTTGATGACCTCGGGGATACCCGGGTAGGTAGGGGCTTTCGACGTCATGCCACGCTCCCTTTCAGCGCGCTCGTACCTCGGGAGCGGGCTCCGTCGGCGGCCGAGGCAGCGTTGCCAAGGCTGTTTCGCATTCTGCTCCCCCGCTTCTGGGGCCCTGTCGGCGACCCCCTGGTTAGTGCGACTTGCAACGACCTGCCCGTCTCAGGGCTGCTTCCGGTGGAGGGCGCACGTCCGGCCCAGTGACACAGTGGAGGCTCGTGAACGTCGTCCGTCGATACCTCCCTGGCCTGCTTCCACCCCTCCTCATCGGCGCGGTGGCGTACGGTCTCGGTCGCGTGGCCCCGGTGCTTGGCGGGCCCGTCGTGGCGATCCTGCTCGGCCTCCTCGTCGGACAGGTGTTCGGCCAGCGCGAGGAGTGGCGGCCGGGTGCGACGTTCGTCGCCCACAAGGTGCTCCAGGGCAGCATCGTGCTGCTGGGCGCGACGATGTCGCTCAGCCAGGTCGCGGCGACCGGCGGCCGCACGCTGCCCGTTCTCCTCGGCACCCTCGTCGTGGCGATCGTCGGAGGGCGCCTGCTCGCCAGGCTCCTCAAGGTGGACGGGGCGACGGGACTTCTCGTGACGTACGGGACCGGGATCTGCGGTGCCTCGGCGATCGCGACGATGAGCGCGGTCATCGGCGCGCCCGCCACCGCCGTCGCGCTCTCGGTGACCGTGATCGTCGTCTACAACGTGCTGGGAGCCGTCTTCTTCCCCGTGCTCGGCCACGCCATGCACCTGTCCCAGGAGTCGTTCGGCCTGTGGGCCGGGACCGCCGTGAACGACACGTCGTCCGTCGTCGCCGCCGCCACGACCTACGGCGTGACGGCGGTGTCCGTCGCCGTGGTCGTCAAGCTGACCCGCACTCTCGCGATCATCCCGCTCGCGCTGTACGAGTCGTGGCGCTCGCACCGCGGCACGTACAGCCGGAGACGTCCCGTGTGGTGGAAGCTCGTGCCGACGTTCCTCGTCCTGTTCCTCGTCGCGGCCGCCGCGAGGTCCGTCGGCGTCGTGCCCGCGTCGTGGGGACCCGCGGTCAAGGAGCTCGCGTACATCGGTACGACGGTCGCGATGGCCGCCGTCGGCATGGGGTCCTCGCTGCGGCACATCAGGAAGGCGGGCTGGCGTCCCGTAGCGCTCGGCGGCCTCCTGTGGCTCCTCGTCGCCGGCTCCTCACTGCTTCTCCAGAAGCTGTCCGGGACGCTGTAGCGCACCTCGCCGTCAGGCGGCCAGGGCTCTCGCGAGCCCTTCCCGCAGGACGACCAGCGCGCGGACCTCCATCCGCCGCACGGTGGCCTCGCTCACGCCCAGCTCCGCGGCGAGGCGGTGCCTGGACACCGGTGGCCCGTCGAGACCGAACCTGCGCCGCACCACCAGACGCTCCCGCACCGGCAGCCGGCTGACCAGCTCGAGGACGTCGGGCCCGCCGGAGAGGTCCAGGTGCGCGGAGGCGGCCTCGTCGGGGATGAGCAGGGCGGCGACCAGTGGCGCCGGCCTCGACACCGCCTCGACCGCGGCCATCCCGGCTCCTCCGGGGACCTCCGACGTCGTGACGGCACGTCCCAGGCACTGCATGAGGTCGGTCTCCGCGCGCCGGGCGGCGAAGTAGCGCACCATGTCGCGAGCCGGCACTCCCGTACGCCCGCACTGGGTGGCCACCGCAGCCCGAACGCGCGCCCGCACCCACGCCGCCGCGTACGGGCCGAAGCGGCCGCGGCGGTGGTCGTAGCGGGCCAGAGCCTCCGCGAGGGCGAGGTGGCCCTCCTGGAGGACCTCGGCGAAGTCCAGACCCGACGAGCCGATCTCCGCGTGGGCGATCGTCTTCACGAGTCCGACGTTCCCGAGAAGGAACCGCTCGCGGGCGCGGCGGCCCTCGTCGGCGAGGATGTCGAGCTCGTGGGGATCGGCGTCGACCAGGAGTCCTCCTCGCCGCGCCTCCTCGGCGAGGACCCCGACCTCCACGGCCCCGGCGAGGGCGGCCTCCTCCTTCTGCGACAGCGTGTACGTCGTCATGCGGGAACCCTGCACCGGCGACCACGAGGAGAGGTCTCCATCCACCGGTGCGCGCGGACACCACACGGACAACAGCCGTCGTACGGCTCGGGCTCACAGGCCTCAGTCG
>DASSQF010000007.1:0-8005 GCA_035702685.1 Propionibacteriaceae bacterium | reverse complement strand
GTCACGGCGAGCGACGCGCTGCCCCAGACGGTGGCCACCGTCGACGGCCGCCAGCTCGACAGCGTCGCCACCGGAGGCTTCATCGGCCTGCTGCTCGGCATCTACGGCACGACCGTCGCCGCCGAGTCCGACACCGTGGTGGAGTTCGGTCCCTTGGAGTACGCCCCGCTCTGAGACCTGCGCGGGTTCGTTGCTCGTACACTCGTCACGCCGGCCGGAGTGGTGGAACTGGCAGACACGCAGGATTTAGGTTCCTGTGCCGAAAGGCGTGAGGGTTCAAGTCCCTTCTCCGGTACGCCTCCTGCGTGAGCCCTGTCCACCCCGGACCGCGCACGGGACAGACCCTGCCGTGCTCGCGTAGGCTCGTCGGGCGCCTTCACGGCGTGATCTGCTCCACTGGTACGGCTCGAGGCGGGAGTGGCCCGGCGTGAGGATCGTGCGTGACGTGGCGGCCGTACGTGCCGCAGTAGCCGGAGGCGGCAGGGTCGGTCTCGTACCGACGATGGGCGCCTTCCACGAAGGCCATCTCTCCCTGATCCGCGCGGCGCGCGCGACGTGCGACCCGGTCGTGGTGTGGCTGTTCGTCAACCCCACCCAGTTCAACGAGGCGGCGGACCTCGTCGCCTACCCGCGGGACGAGGAGCGCGACGCGCGCCTCGCCGAGGAGTCGGGGGCCGACATTCTCTTCGCGCCGGACGTCGAGGCCGTGTACCCGCCGGGCTTCGCCACGACCGTGACCGTCTCGGGCGTGGCCGACGTGCTCGAAGGGGCGCTGCGGCCGGGCCACTTCGCCGGCGTCGCGACCGTCGTGGCGAAGATGCTCAACATGGTCGGGCCCGAGGTCGCCTTCTTCGGCGCCAAGGACGCGCAGCAGGTCGCGGTCGTACGTCGCCTGGTCGCTGACCTCGACATCCCCACGCGGATCGAGGTCATGCCCATCGTGCGGGAGGCGGACGGCCTGGCGATGAGCAGCCGGAACGTGCGCCTCGACCCCGACGAGCGGCAGCGTGCGACCGCGCTGCACCGGGGACTGCTCGCCGCCGAGGCAGCGGTGGCTGCCGGGGAGCGCGATCCCCGCGTTCTGGCCCGCACTGTGGAGGACGTCCTCGCCGGAGCGGAGATCGAGGCGGAGTACGTGGCCGTCGTCGACCCTGACTCCTTCCTGCCCGTGGAGACCGTCGACGCCCGTACCCTCGTCGCCCTCGCCGCCCGGGTGGGGTCGACCCGACTGATCGACAACATCGAGGTGGCCCCATGATCCGGACGATGCTCAAGAGCAAGATCCACCGAGCGACCATCACCGACTCGGACCTGCACTATGTGGGGTCGATCACCGTCGACCCGGACCTGCTCGACGCGGCGGACATCCTCGTGAACGAGCAGGTCGCGGTGGTCGACGTGGACAACGGCGCCCGCTTCGAGACGTACACGATCGCCGGTACCCCGGGCTCGGGGGAGATCAAGGTCAACGGCGCCGCTGCGCGCCTCGTGCACACGGGTGACACCGTCATCCTCATCTCGTACGGCCTGTACGACCGGATCGACCTCGAGACGTACGAGCCGCGCGTCGTCCACGTCGACCGCAGCAACCGCATCGTGGCGATCGACGCGGACGTCGCCTCGCTCAACGACACGGCGGGGGAGTGACCTTGTCGGCCGGAGGTCGTGACGTCGGGGCCGGCTCCAAGGTCACGCTCACCACACTGGCCGGGAAGAAGGCCGCAGGCGAGCCGATCGTCATGGTGACCGCGTACGACCATCCCAGCGCCCGGATCGCCGACGAGGTGGGCGTCGACATTGTGCTCGTCGGCGACTCGGCGGCGAACGTGGTGCTGGGCTACGAGTCGACCGTGCCGGTGACCGTCGACGAGCTGCTGGTGCTGGTCCGAGCGGTCCGGCGCGGGCTGCGGCACGCCTTCCTCGTCGCCGACCTTCCCTTCGGCTCGTACGAGGCCTCCGACGAGCAGGCGGTGCGGACCGCGCAGCGCTTCGTCAAGGAGGGCGGCGCCGACGCGGTGAAGCTGGAGCGCGCCGGGACCACTGTGGAGCGGGCTCGGGCCGTCGTGGCGGCGGGCATCCCCGTCATGGGCCACGTCGGGCTCACGCCGCAGGCGGCGACCTCGCTCGGCGGGTACCGGGCACAGGGACGTACGGCCGATCAGGCGGAGCAGCTCATCGAGGGCGCGCTCGCCCTGCAGGAGGCGGGGTGCTTCGCCGTGGTGCTCGAGGCCGTACCCGCGGCCGTGACCGAGCTGCTCGCACCACTCACGACCTGCGTGACGATCGGCATCGGCGCCGGGGGTGCGACGGACGGTCAGGTGCTCGTCTGGCACGACCTTCTGGGTCTGGGCGACGGCCGCGTGGCGCGGTTCGTCCACCGGTTCGCCGACCTCCGGTCGGAGGCCGTCCGAGGCCTGGCGGCGTACGCCGAGGCGGTGAGGCAGCGCGAGTTCCCCGCTAAGGAGCACACGTACGGCATCCCGCGCGACGAGCTGGCGACCCTGCGGAGCCGACTGGCTCAGAAGAAGCGCTGAGCAGCTTTCCTTGGCTGGCTCCAGCCGGCCCCGCCCACACCGGAGCGGGTTCCCAACCCCTGCGGAGGGGTTCCCAAGCCTGGTGGTGGGTTCCCAAGGGGTCTATGGCTTGGGAACCCACCCTGGGGCTTGGGAACTTCGTCGCGGAGGCTGGGGAGCTATCCCTGGGGCTTGCGAACCTTGGAGGGGCGAGGCGGACGGGGTGGGCGAGGCCGCTCAGCTCCCGACGTGGTCCAGGCCGATGTCGAGGACGCGAGCGCTGTGCGTGAGCCAGCCCACGGAGATGAGGTCCACGCCTGCCTCCGCGATCGGGACCGCCGTCTCCGGCGTGATCCGTCCGGACGCCTCGGTGACCATGCGGCCGTCGACGAGGGCGACAGCCTCCCGCAGGAGGTCCGGGCCCATGTTGTCGAGCAGCACGGCGTCCACGCGGAGCTCGAGCAGCTGGGCGAGCTGGGTGAGGTCGTCGACCTCCACCTCGACCTTCACCATGTGGCCCGCGTTCTGTCGTACAGCCCGTACCGCGTTCGCCACCCCTCCCGCCACGGCGACGTGGTTGTCCTTGATGAGGACCGCGTCGTCGAGCCCGAAGCGGTGGTTCGCACCGCCCCCCGCCCGTACCGCGTGCTTCTGAAGGGCCCGAAGCCCTGGGACCGTCTTGCGGGTGTCGCACACCGTCGCCCGCGTGTGGGCGATGGCGTCGGCGATCGTCGCCGTTCCGGTCGCCACACCCGACAGGTGCCCGAGGAAGTTCAGCGCGACGCGCTCCGCCGTCAGCACGCCTCGTGCGGGCCCCTCGACCGTCCCGATGACGCTGCCCGGCTCGACGCGTGCCCCGTCGGCGAGGTCGATCGACACGACGATCCGTGGGTCGACGAGCTGCCACGCGAGGACGGCGCAGGCTGTGCCGGCGACCACGCCTGCCTCGCGGGACACGAGCTGGACGGTCGCGCGGGCGTCGGCCGGGATGATGCTGTCCGAGGTGATGTCACCGGCCCGGCCGAGGTCTTCCAGCAGCGCGGCCCGTACG
Source organism: Propionibacteriaceae bacterium (assembly GCA_035702685.1). Lineage (GTDB taxonomy): Bacteria > Actinomycetota > Actinomycetes > Propionibacteriales > Propionibacteriaceae > Fen-668. The sequence continues at coordinate 4,441 of DASSQF010000007.1, read as the reverse complement.
ACCGGCTCGATGACGAGCGCGGGGAGGGCCCTCACCGGACACCCGCCGGGACAAGGTCGTTGAGGGTCGTCATCGTGTGTCGGGCCTCCGTCGATCGGGTGGGATGGTCGGTACGGGTGTGTCCTCCGCGCGACTCCTCGCGGCGGAGCGCTGACAGGACCACGAGGTGCGCGACCAGGCCGGCGTCGCTGTCGAGGTGGTCGCTGAGGAGGTCGAGGGCGGTACGGAGTCCCTCCTCGTCGCGCAGCACGCCCGCGGCCTGCGTGAGGACGGCGCGTACGAGCGGGACGGCCGGGTCGCAGGGCACCGAGGGTGCCTCCTGACCGCGACGGGCGACGGCAGGCGCTGCCCCCGACCCGGTCGACCCTGTACGGCCAAGGTGCCGGGCGAGCCGCCGACCGCACACCACGGCCTCGAGGAGGGAGTTGCTGGCCAGCCGGTTCGCGCCGTGGAGCCCGGTCGACGCCACCTCGCCCGCCGCGTACAGGCCGGGCACCGTGGTCCGGCCGTCGAGATCCACCTGCACGCCGCCCATGTGGTAATGGGCAGCGGGTCGGACGGGGAGGAGGTCCCTCACCGGGTCGATCCCCGCCTCGAGGGCCATGGCGCTGATCGAGGGGAACAGCTCCCGGAACCGCGCCCCGGGCGCCGAGCGTGCGTCGAGGAGGACGCGATGCCCCGCCTGCAGCTCGGCCCACTCCGCTCGGGAGACGACGTCCCGCGCCGCGAGCGGGTTCTCCAGGACGCGTCGTCCGTCCTCGGTGACGAGGACGGCGCCCTCGCCGCGGACCGCCTCGCTGACGAGGGGCATCGGGTCGAGCCCGACATCGAGGGCCGTGGGGTGGAACTGCACCATCTCGAGGTCGCGCAGCACCGCGCCCGCCCGGAATGCGAGCGCGAGCCCTTGCCCCCGTGAGGTCAGGGGGTTCGTCGTCGCCGCGAAGAGACCGCCGATGCCGCCTGTCGCGAGGACGACTGCGCTCGTACGAAGCTCGACCGGGCCGTCCGGCGTCTCGACGAGGACGCCCTCGACCTGTCCGTCCGCGACGAGCACCTCCCTGGCGACCGAGTGCTCCCAGAGCGACACCGACGGGCGCGTGCGCGCTGCATCGAGGACGGTCCGTAGCAGCTCCGCGCCGGTGCTGTCCCCGAGTGCGTGGACGATCCGGCGCCGGCTGTGCGCGCCCTCGAGGCCCAGCCGGTACGTGCCGTCGGGCTCGCGGTCGAAGCGTGCCCCGAGGTCGGCCAGCCACGCGATGGCGTCCGGCCCCGCGGCGGTGATGCTGTGGACGACGTCCGGCTCGCACAGCCCGGCGCCCGCGGCGATCGTGTCCGCGGCGTGGAGGGCTGACGTGTCGTCGGGGCCGAGCGCCGCCGCCACCCCGCCCTGCGCCCAGCCGGTCGAGGTGCCGGTGCTCAGAGGACCTGCGCTGAGCACGACGCAGGGGAGCGGTGCGAGCTCGACGGCCACCGTGAGTCCGGCGAGTCCCGCGCCCACGATGACCGGGCCTCCCGCGTCGACGACCCGTGCCCGGCCGGTCACCGGCCCTGCCTACCGACGTCGAGCATCCGGTCCACGGCGAGACGGGCGCGCTCGGCGACCTCGGGGTCGATCGTCACCTCGTTCGTCATGGTCTCGAGCGCGTGCCGGATGGCGCCGAGCGTGTTCCGCTTCATGTGCGGGCAGAGGTTGCAGGCCCGTACGAACTCGAGGTCCGGGTTCGCCGCCGCGAGGTTGTCGCTCATCGAGCACTCGGTGATGAGGGCGACCCGGGTCGGACGGCGCTTCTCGACGAAGTCCTGCATCTGCGCCGTCGAGCCGGCGAAGTCCGCCTCGTCCACGACGTCCGACGGGCACTCCGGGTGGGCCAGCACCGTCACGCCCGGGTAGTCGATACGGACCTGGCGGATGTCCGCCGGCGTGAACCTCTCGTGGACCTCGCAGGCGCCCGGGTGCGTGATCACCTCGACACCGGTCTGACGCGCCACGTTCCCGGCCAGGTACTGATCCGGGATCATGATCACCCGCGGGACGCCAAGGCTCTCGATGACCTGGACGGCGTTGCCGGAGGTGCAGCAGATGTCCGACTCGGCCTTCACCGCAGCGGACGTGTTCACGTACGTGACGACCGGCACACCCGGGTGGAGCCGCCTCAAGGCCCGTACGTCCTCGGGCGTGATCGACTCGGCGAGCGAGCAGCCGGAGCGCAGGTCGGGGATGAGCACGGTCTTTCCCGGGTTGAGCAGCTTCGCGGTCTCCGCCATGAAGTGGACCCCCGCGAGCACGATGACGTCCGCGTCGACGGCTGTCGCCTCGCGCGCCAGGGCGAGGGAGTCGCCGACGATGTCGGCAACCCCGTGGAAGATCTCCGGGGACATGTAGTTGTGGGCGAGGATCACGGCGTTGCGCTCCCGCTTGAGGCGCAGGATCGCGTCGACGTCCTCGGCCATCGTGGCCCACTCGATGGCGGGGACGACGTGGGCGACCTTGGGGTAGAGCTCGGCGGCAGTCAGCGTGAGGGACATGCGGTTCTCCAACCGGGAGGGGCTTCGCTGAGACTTATGCTAACTCGGAGCAAAAGGGGATGCGAAACCGGAGGCTCACCATGTGGGACGCCGCCGGCTCAGCGGCTCCGGCTCGTCGGCAGCTTCGTACCGGCCGCCTGCCGCTCCTGCAGCACCTCGCGACGGAACCTGTACAGCCGGGCCGGCCGCCCGCCCGTCCTGCTCTCGACCCTGCCCGTGTCCTCGACGAGCGCCTGCTGCTCGACGAGCCGTCGGAAGTTCTGCGTGTGCACGGCGCGTCCGGCGAGCGCCTCGACGCAGTCCTGGAGCTGTCCGAGGGTGAACTCGGGCGCCATGAGCTCGAAGACGACGGGGCGGTAGCCGATCTTCGCGCGCAGCCGCGCCAGCCCCGTCGCCAGGGCGCGTCGGTGGTCGCCCACCATGGGCTCGCCCGGGACGAGGTCGTCGTCCCGATGCCGCCACGCCGGCGGCGACTCCGGCACGAGCCCCGACTCGTACAGGAGCTCGTACCGCTGGAGGACGAGGTCGGGCTGCCACGGGTGGCCGTCGAACCCGAAGGTGACAGCGCAGCGCTGGAGGCGCTCCGAGGTGGGATCTCGACCGGCCCAGGCTCTGAGCAGGGGCTCGATCCGGTCGCCGAGCAGCGTCTGCCCGGACCGTGCGTCCTCCCACGGGAACAGCGAGTACCAGCGGCGCCAGTCGCCGAAGCCGGTCTCGGAGACCGGTGTGGTGAGGCCGAGGTACGAGATGGAGATCGTGCGGTCCGACCCGCCGTCCCGGTCGAGGTCGGCGAACGTGTACAGCTGCTCGAGATATCCCAGGCGGCGACCGGTCTGCTCCTCGACCCACAGGCGCGTGGCGGCCTGCAGCGAGCGGTGGCCCGGCAGCAGCGGTCCTGCCGGCAGGCGGGGCTGGGGATCGTCAAGCGTCAGCACGCACGGCTCGCCGTCGACCATGGCCACGACGACGGCCAGCAGCTCGGCGGAGATCACGTGGGCAGCCCCTCTGAGGCCGAACCGTCCGGCACGTAGCCCCGCCCGGACCCCACCCACTCGTGCATGATGCGGAAGGCGTTCGCGAAGATCGTCAGCACCGGGTTCACGCCCCCGTTCGTCACGTTGAGGGAGCCGTCGACGACCCGCAGGTTGGGGTGTCCCCAGACCCGACCGTACGGGTCCGTGACGGACGAGGCGGGGTCCGTTCCCATTCGGCAGGTCCCTGCCTGGTGCTGGCCGCTGCTCACCGTCGTGCGGGGGCTCGGGCCGTACGCGACCACGGTCGAGGCGCCGGCCGACCGCAGCCACTCGGCGGCGCGCTCGCCCATCATCTGCTGCGCGGCGAGGTCGTTCGGATGGGCCTCGCCGCTGAGTCGCGCCACCGGGATGCCGAGGCCGTCGACGACGATCGGATCGAGCCGCACCCGCGACTCGGCCGAGGTCATCTCCTGGACGGGACCGACGATCCGCTGCGTCCTGCGCAGCAGGTGTCGCATCCCCTGCTTGGCGGCGAGACCGTGCGGCGGGATGAGCCCGGCCTGACGCAGGTACGCGAACGTGCTCACCGGCGTGGGGACGAACTCGTTCGCGAGCATTCCTCCTCCGACGAGGCCCTCGTTGCCGTGGCGGAACTCGTGGGTGGAGATGGAGGGACCCGGCCCCACGAGATCGCACACCTCGTCGTCGAAGATGCCGATGGCACCGCCGTACAGGTGGCCCTGGAGGTGGCGCCCCACCTGGTCGTGCGCGTTGCCGAGGCCTGTCGGCTCACGCTCGGTGGCGCTGGCGAGGAGCAGACGTGCGGACTCGACGGCTCCTGCTGCCACGACGACGTCGTCCGCGCTGACGGTCCGGCGCGCGTGCGAGCCGTGCTCCGCGACGAGGTCGAGGCCCGTGACGCGGCCCGAGGCGTCGGTGGT
>DASSQF010000006.1:0-11763 GCA_035702685.1 Propionibacteriaceae bacterium | reverse complement strand
CTCAGGCCGCAGAACCGGACAACCCTCGTGCGGGGCTCGCGGAACGGGACTGGCAGAGAGCCGTGCTCCCCCACGAGATCCGGGAGCTCGTCCTCGATGACCAGGCCCGCCGGAACGACCTCTGCTGGCGCGTCTTCGCCGACTGACACCGCCGGAGGCTCCCCGTAGAGTGCCGCCGCCGACGGGAACGCTGCCCCTGAGGGCGGACGTGCTCAGGTGGGTCGCCCTTCACCCGGCGGGACGACGGGACCGGCGTGGCCGTCGCCGTCATCGGCCACCCGGTCGCGCGCACAGGCGACGACGGCGGCGAGATCCAGCCCGTACGTGGGCCCTCCCTTCGCTGCGTACGTGCCGAGCCGTCCCGTCCCCCTCTCCAGGAGCCGGAGGGCTCCGACACCGTTGCCGCGGGCCGCGTGGGTCAAGGCCACGCACAGCTGCGCGAGCCCCTGCCACAGGTCCCGCTCCTCGTCGGGGGCGCTCTTCCACCGGGCCTCGAGGACCTCGTGGGCTGCGAAGGCCCGGCCCTCGTCGACGAGCTGCCGCGCCACCCGCAGCGTGTCCACAGCCGGCAACGGCTCTTCGGACACCGGCTCGACACCCTCCGCGCCGTACGCCAAGGGCCGGCCGAGCGAGTCGCGCGGCCGAGCCTGCCTCGGGCGACCCGCCGGGTCACGGTCACGGATCACGGCCGCCTCCTCACCGAGCACCTGCCGTGGGTGCTGTCGTCGGCGCAGGGCTCCTGCCGACCATCGTAGGAGCCACGAGCAGGGCGGTGCAGCGTGTGGGAGTCACGAGGACGGGGCGTCGGGTTCGGCCAGGGCGAGGGAGCCGCCGGTCCAGCGCTCCTCGCCGGTGACCTCCCGGATGACAGACAGCCATGGCGGCGGCGCGGAGGGCGGTGCGTCGCCGTCGTCGAGCTCAGCCAGCAACGTTCCGTCGTCGAGGCGGTCGACCGCCAGGGTGATGCCGTCGCGCTCGACGATGTGCCTCGTCTTGGCGAGCCGCCGCCCCGGCAGGGTACGGAGCAGCGACCACTCGGCATCGTCCAGGTACAGCGACGTGTGGGCGATCGCGGAGGCGTCTTCGCCGAGCCGCACCTTGTGGCCAAGCTTCCGCAGGACGTTCCCGTCCTGGTCCGTCGTCTCGCGGAGCCTCAGCCTCGTCCCGTCGAGGTACTGGTCCTCGATGCGCAGGACTCGGACGACTCCTGCGGGAACTCCCCTCACGAGGAAGCGGCGCTCCCGTTCGACCCTCGCGTACCTCGACTCGGACATGACGACCATGCTCGCTCCCGCCCACCTCGCGCACCAGGCGCAACGCGACGCGCACGCGTCATGATCGACGCGGGCGGCTGCTCACTCACGCCCTCGCCGGAACCGCCGCTTGAGGCGCAGCTCCGGCGGCAGCGGCGGCGCCTCGAGCCGTTGCGTCGTACCGCGATAGCCGGCCACGCGCCCGAACCGGTCGTCGGGCTCGGTGTTCCACTCGTGGCGAAGCCGCACGATCTCGTCGTGGCTGCGGCCGATGAAGTTCCACCACATCACGACGCCCTCGTCGAACGGCTCCCCGCCCAGCAGCATGATCCGTGCCGGCTGGTCAGCCGGGTTCGTCAGCCGCAGCGAGCCCAGCCCGGCGTCCCGTACGCCGAGGACCGAGCGGTCGAGCCGCACGCCGTCGAAGTCCACGTACCCGGTGTCGACGAGCACCCCGTGCTCGAAGTCCGGCGCCACGTCCAGCTCCCACGTGACCCCGGGGTCGAGGACCACCTCGGCGCCGAGCAGCGGGGTCTCCGTCCGTACCGGGGAGGTCGCGTCCCCGACGGACCCCACCAGGACGCGGACCCGCACGCCCTCCGCCTCCACCACCTCCGGCACGTGGTGCTGGAACTCGCGGACCACGTCCTTGCTCGACTCGGGCAGCACGACCCACAGCTGCACGCCGTGCAGCAGGTCACGCTCCGGCGTGGAGACCTCCGAGTGGGCGATGCCGTACCCGGACGTCATGAGGTTCACCTCCCCCGGCCGCACCATCGAGTGCACGCCGGCCGAGTCCCGGTGCTCGATCTCGCCCTCGAACAGCCAGCTCACGGTCTGCAGTCCGGTGTGAGGATGCGGTGGCACGTCCATGCACACACCCCGCTCGGGCCCGTAGTGGTCGGCAAAGCACCAGGCCCCCACGAACGAGCGGCGCAGCGAGGGCAGCGTCCGGCGCACCTTGAGGGCGTCCTCGCCGCCGAGGTGCACGTCCTTCGGCTCCACCAGCTCGACGTGCTCCGGGTCGCGCTCGGCGTGCGCGACGCAGTCGACGACCGGCGATCGGGTCTCGGTGTTGCTCATGTCGCCTCCCGCCCCGAGCGTACCCAGCCTGGTCCGGCAGTGGCGCGGTCGCACGCGCGGCTTGCCCGCTCACCTCGCCCGTTCGAGGAGAGCCGTGGTCGCTATGGAGAGGGTCTCGCCCGCCCACCGTGCCCGGAGGAGACCTGTGGTCGGTATCCCGTGGGAATCCTCGCTCAGAACGACCACAGCTCCCCTCGCGCCGGGACCGGCGGTCGGCACAGGCGTCATCACGACACCAGCTCCCTCCGGGGTGGACGCGCTCACGACCTCCCTGGCAGGGCCGAGGTGCCGCGACGCGAGACGACCCCGGCCCGCGCCCACTCCGGTCTCGTGACCCATGACGGGGAGCGGTGCAGGATGGGCGTCATGTCAGTCTTCCCGCGTTTCGACCATGTCGGAGTCACCGTCGAGGACCTCGACACGGCGACGGCGTTCTTCGTCGGCCTGGGCCTGGAGGTCGAGGGCCGCATGTACGTGGAGGGCGAGTTCCTCGACACGGTGTGCGGGATCCCCGACTCCCGGACGGAGATCGTCATGCTGCGACCGCCCGGAGGCGGCACGGCGCTGGAGCTCGCGCGGTTCGTCCGACCCGCAGCCCTGCCGGGCTCCCCGACGGCGATGGCGAACGAGCTGGGCCTGCGCAACGTGTGCTTCGAGATCACCGACCTGCGCGCGACGGTCGACAGGCTGGCCGAGGCCGGGTACAGCCTGGTCGGCGGCATCGGTCAGCACGAGGACACCTGGCTCATGGCGTACGTCCGAGGGCCCGAGGGCATCGTCGTCTCCCTGGCCGAGCGCCTCGGCTGAGCTCGTCGCACGCCCACCAGGACGGATGGTGGGCCGGCCACTGAGCCCATCCCCGACGGCCTCCGGCTCCCCGGCCACGTTCTGGCGAACCCCCGTCGCGGGGAGCCGTATCGCGAGACCATGGAGGCACGAGGTCGCGCGGCCCGAGCAGTCCGAACCCGGGCGGCACGGCCGGAGGGAGCCTCCGATGACTGACGTCGTACCCCGGCACGCACTTCCCGCACCGCATTGCGCGGCCATCGAGTGCCATGGCCTCACCAAGGACTACGGCGGCGGCCGTGGCCTGTTCGACCTCGACCTGGTCGTCGGGCGAGGCGAGATCGTGGGCTTCATCGGGCCCAACGGCGCCGGGAAGACCACGACCATCCGGCTGCTCATGGACCTGATCCGGCCGACGCGCGGCACGGCGACGGTCCTCGGCCTCGACGCCCATCGCGACAGCCTGGCCATCAAACGACGCGTGGGCTACCTCCCGGGAGAGCTCGCGGAGTTCCCCGGGGCGAAGGCCCGGCACGTCCTGGCGCTCCTCGCCGGGCTCCGAGGCGGCGTCGACCCGACGCGCATCCTCGCGCTCGCTGACCGGCTGCAGCTCGAGCTGGGGCGCAAGTACGCCGACCTGTCCCACGGCAACAAGCAGAAGGTCGGGCTGATCCAGGCCTTCATGCACCGACCCGAGCTCCTCATCCTCGACGAGCCCACGCTGGGCCTGGATCCCCTGGTGCAGCGGGAGTTCTGGCTCCTCGTGCGGGAGGCCGCTGCGGACGGCGCGTCCGTGCTCCTGTCGTCCCATGTTCTGGCCGAGGTCGAGAACGGCTGCGACCGGATCGCCCTGATCCGGGCGGGTCGCCTCATCCGTGCGGGTTCGCTGGCCGAGCTGCGTGACCTGCGTACCCACCGAGTGGACGCCGTCCTCACGGCACCGGTCCCCGTCGGCGAGCTCGCGCTCCTCCCGGGCGTGAGCGAGGCGGACGTCGCCGGGGAGCGCGTGAGCTGCTCGGTCCAGGGACCTGTGGGCCCCCTCGTCGACTGGCTCGCCGCTCACGACGTCGTCGAGCTGGACAGCCGTGAGCTGTCTCTCGAGGAGGTGTTCCTCCGTGAGTTCGACTCCACCTCGTGACCGGTACGCCCTCGTACGGGACACGGTCCGCTCCCAGTGGGTGACCGGGACGGTCTGGGTGGTCGGCGGCGGCGCCGCCAACCTCCTCATGGGGATCTCCCTCCGCCGCGAGATGGACGACTACCCGGGCGGACCGGCGGCACTGGCTGCGAGCGTGCTCCCCGCGAGCGAGGCGATGCGCCCCTTGCGCTGGCCCGCGAACCACCTCGAGACACTCGGCGGCTACCTCACCTTCCACAACATCGTGCTGTTCACCTTCTTCCTCACCATCTGGGGCGCCATCCAAGGGGCACGCGCCGTGCGCGGCGCCGAGGACCGGCACTGGCTCGAGCTGGTCCTGGCCACCGGGTGGCCCCGTGCCGCCGTCGTCCGGGACCGGCTCCTGGGCTTCCTCGTCACCGACGCGTACGTCTCGCTGGGCCTCGGCCTCTCGGTCGCGGCCGCGCTCGCCGCCGGCCGGGAGCCGAACCTGGGCGGGGCGCTGGCGACGTTCGGCGCCGTGGGCCTCTGTGTCCTCGCCGGGTACGGGCTCGGCGTGCTCCTGGCCCAGCTGACGAGGTCCGCCCGTACAGCCGCAGGTCTCGCGGGCGTCGTCCTGACCACGCTGTACGTGGTCTCCAACTCGTGGGAGAACCTCGCCGGGCTGCGATGGCTCCGGTTCGCCTCGCCCTTCTACTACTGGACCTTCTCCCGCGCCACGGTCCCGGGACACTCGTTCGACGTCCCGTCAGCCCTCGTGACGCTCGGCATGGCGGCACTCCTCACGACGGTCGCCGCCTGGGCGTTCGCGCGCCGCGACTACGCCGCCGCGCTGTGGACGACGCGTCGTGAGCGAACCGCCCGCTCCGGACCGGCGGGATGGCCCGTCCGTGCCGCCCTGGCCAGCCCCTGGTCCGCGATGGTCGTCCGCGGTCGGTACGGGCTGCTCGCGTGGGCGGGCTCCGCCGCGGTCTTCGGCTGGCTGATGATGTTCCTCGAGCCGTCCGTGATGGGCGTATGGGACATGTTCGCCACGTTCCTGCCGGGCGGCGGTCTCTCGGGAGCGTCGGCGTCCGCCAGGTACGTGTCGTTCGCGACGGAGGTCGTCATCCCGTTCGTCGCGGGGTACGTCATCAACCAGGCGGCGGCCTGGGCGGCCGACCTCTCCCAGGGCCGCGTGGAGCTCGCCCTCGCCTCGCCGGTGTCCTGGGTGCGGCTCGTGGTCGAGAGGGTGCTCGCGGCGACGGTCGGGACGGCCGTGGTGAGCGGAGCCGCGATCCTCGGCCTGGTCCTCGGCGTCGCGGGCGTGGACGTGGCGCTCGACGCGTCGGGCCTGGCCAGGCTCGCAGCCGAGAGCATCCTCCTGGGGGCCGCGCTGGCCGGTGTCGCGGTCGCGGTGGTGGCCGCCTTCCGCGGGACGGCGGCCGTCACCGTGCTGGGCGTCCTCGTCGGCGCGTCGTACCTGGTCGGCTACCTGACGGAGCTGCTCGGCTGGCCGGACTGGACCTACCGCCTGAGCATCTTCTCCCTGTTCGGCCATCCCTACCTCGAATGGCCGCCCGTCACGGACGTGACGGTCCTCGCGGTCGCGTGCCTCCTCGCGACGGCCTTGGCCACGGGGCTTGCTGTCCGCTCGCCCAAGGTGGCGTGACACGAGGCGTGGGCCACGGGGCGAGGCGCGAAGGCTACGCACGGCGTCGCCCTCAAGCCAGTGGCGCAACGCGATCGTAACCTGACGCGCATGAGACGGTAACCGGCCGAAACGCGGGCGAAACACAGCCTCGGGATCCTGCTCCGGTGGTGCACCAGATCAACGCCGGCGACACGGCCTGGCTTCTGACGAGCGCAGCGCTCGTGCTCTTGATGACCCCGGGGCTCGCGTTCTTCTACGGCGGCATGGTCCGCTCGAAGGGCGTCCTCAACATGATGATGATGAGCTTCGTCAGCATCGGGACGGTCGGGCTGGCGTGGGCCGTAGTCGGCTACAGCGAGGCGTTCGGGAACTCGGTGCACGGGGTGGTCGGCAACCCGTTCCAGTTCGCCTTCCTCGACTCGCTGGTGACCGGCGAGCAGACGGTGGGCTCCGTACCGGCGCTCGCGTTCGCGGCGTTCCAGGGGTGCTTCGCGATCATCGCCGTGGCCCTGCTGTCCGGAGCGATCGCCGAGCGCGTCTCGTTCCGGGCGTGGACCGTGCTGTCGGTGGTCTGGCTGGTGCTCGTGTACGCCCCGCTCGCCCACTGGGTCTTCGCCGCCGACGGGCTCACGGCGGAGACCGGCGGCTGGATCGTCAACAGCCTGCACGCCGTCGATCTCGCGGGCGGTACGGCGATCGAGGTGGCCTGCGGCGCGGCCGGTCTCGCGCTCGCCATCGTCCTCGGCCCCCGCGTCGGCTTCCGGTCGACGCCCATGCGGCCCCACAACATGACGCTCGTCATGCTCGGCGCCGGGCTGCTGTGGTTCGGCTGGTTCGGCTTCAACTCCGGGTCCGCGCTGGTCTCGGGCGCCTGGGCCGCGCTCATCTGGGTGAACACGCTGCTCTCCCCCTGCGCGGCCATGCTCGCCTGGCTGTTCATCGAGAAGCGCCGTGACGGGCACCCGACGTCGCTCGGAGCGGCCTCGGGGATCGTCGCGGGCCTCGTCGCCATCACGCCCTCGGCCGGCTCGGTGTCGCCGCTGGGGGCGATGCTCATCGGAGTCGCGGCGGGCGCCGTCTGCGCCTGGGCCGTGAGCTGGAAGTTCGTGCTCGGCTTCGACGACTCCCTCGACCTCGTCGGGGTCCACCTCGTGGGCGGCGTCATCGGGACGCTGGGCATCGGCCTCGTCGCCGACCCTCGTACGGCGAGCAAGGTGGCCGGGCTGTTCTACGGCGGCGGAGGGCACCAGCTGTGGCGCCAGCTCGTCGCCGTCCTCGCCGTCGGCGCCTTCTCGTTCCTCATGACGTGGGGCATCGCGAAGGTCCTCGACCGCACGCTCGGGCTGCGCGTGCCCAAGCAGGCCGAGGTGTCCGGCGTCGACCTGGCCGAGCACTCCGAGGTGGGGTACGACCTGACGCCGGTCCAGCATTCGACGTACCGCCGCGTGCGTCATACGCTCCTGCTCGACCCGGCGCAGCTGCCGGCGCCGGCCCAGCAGGAGACCCGTACATGAAGCTCGTGACCGCCATCATCCAGCCCGAGAAGCTGGAGGACGTCCAGCGCGCGCTGCTCCATCACGGGGTCTCCGGGATCACGATCACCGAGGTGTCGGGCTACGGACGCCAGCGCGGGCACGTCGAGGTCTACCGCGGCGCGGAGTTCACGATCGACTTCATCTTCAAGGTGAAGCTCGAGGTGCTCGTGGACGACGAGGCCTGCGACGCGCTCGTCGACGTCATCGCCGACGCCTGCCGTACCGGGAACGTCGGGGACGGCAAGATCTGGGTCGTCGACGTCGACTCCGTGACCCGCGTCCGTACCGGCGAGCGGGACCACGCCGCGATCTGAGTCAGGCCTGGTGCTCGTACGGCACCCGGGTCCAGCTCAGCGCCTGAGCCGCCTCGGGGCGGTTGACCGTCACGCTGAGCCAGTCCTTGTTGTTGGACGAGCCCTCGACCGTGATGCGCTGCAGCCGTTCGGCGGACCCGGTGACGCCGTAGAACGAGAGCCACGAGGAGCCGGAGGCGAGGGGCCGGTCGACGTTGTAGACGTGCGAGTCGCCGTTGAACAGGTACACGTCCCCATCGAAGGTGCCCGACTCGTCGACGAGCGTCTGGACGAGCGGCTGAAACGCCGAGTCGTCGGCCCAGGTCACGGCGTAGGTCGGATCGAACATGTCGGCCTGCAGGAAGAGGGCGACCGCTCGGTCGTGCCGCTGCCGGGCGTCGGCGAACGTGGACCGCACCAGCGCGACCGCGTTCGCCATGCGGGCCTTCTCCTCGGCCACCTGCTGGGCCGTGGGAGTCGTCTGGCCGATCCCCGTCCACGCGTACAGGTCGTCGTTGCTGCCGACCACGTGGAGCGTTGCGAAGTCGACGCCCTGACGTCGCCACGCGACGTTCTCCGGGAACCCCGCGGCGGCCTGGGACACGACCGGCATCGGGTTCTGACCGAGCGTGGTCCCCGGGCTCGCGAAGAACACCGAGCGGTCGAAGGCGAGGCGCTCGAGCGGGTTGTACGAGCCGTTGTTCGCGCGGTGGCAGTCCGTCCACTCGTTGTCGCCCGGCGTGTACACCAGGGGGCCGGCGAACTGCCCGAAGTCGGCCTTGATCATCCGGTAGTACGCGTCGTCGCACCGGCTCGAGCCGTTCTTGATGTCGCCCACGTGGACGGTGAACTGCGGGTCGGCGGCGTTGATCTCCGAGACCCACTCGGGGAAGGCGGCGACCTGCGCGGCACCGTACGGGACGTCCCCGATCACCGCGAAGCCGTAGTGGCCGGGCTGGGTCTGACCGGGCGGTGTGGCGCCCGCCGCCGCGTGTGCCTGGACGCTGGACGCGGCGGCCAGGACCGCGAGCGTGGCGACGACGATCTTCAGACGCATGGGGGTTCTCCTCGGCTCGGACGTGGCCTCAGCCTGGGCCGTCAGGCCGACCGCCGGGTGACTGCTGGGTGAACGGCGGAGGGCGCGTCAGGAAAGCGTTGGCCCGCCGGTGCCGAGGCCCGACGCCGCCGGAGATCGTCACATTCGGGGCCCTCAGGGGCTTCCGATGAGTACGGTTCGAGTGGCTACGTTAGGTACGTGAAGCAACCCGCGAGGAGAAAGCCGATGGCCAAGTCCACGCGCCCTGCCCCGGGCGGCACCACCCCCCGTCTCGCCGGGCTCCTGGCGCCGAGCGGGGACGTCGCCACCTCGCCGGCTGCCACGCCGGGCCGCGCCGGGGGCGACCTGCCCCGGTCCAGCGTCCCGATCGACGCCCTCGTGACCGGTCTCCCGCCGCGTGGCCTCGGCCGGATCCCCATCACCAAGGTGTCGCCCGTCGTCGAGGGCGGCGCCTACGCGGCCAAGGCCGTCGTCGGGGAGCTCCTGCCGGTCACCGCACGCGTGTTCCGTGAGGGCCACGACGCCGTGGGAGCCAACGTCGTGCTGACGTCGCCCGACGGCGTCGAGACCTCCGTCCGGATGGCACAGGTGGAGCCGTGGGGCCTCGACATCTGGGAGGCCTGGGTGCGTCCGGACGCCGAGGGCGACTGGACGTTCCGCGTCGAGGCCTGGTCCGACCCGTGGGGCACCTGGCTCCACAACGCCGAGGCGAAGCTCCCGGTCGGCCAGGACGTCCCGCTCGTCTGCCTCGAGGTCGCGCGTGTGCTGGGACGCGGCGAGATGCAGGCACTCGAGGACGGCTCCGAGGTGGACGCCGCCCTGCTCCGGGCGACCTCCGCGATGCTGCTCCCCGCCCGCGCCCCGCAGGAGCTTCTCGAGACGTTGAACCAGTCGGGCGTGCGGCGTGCGATGACCGAGCACGCGCCGCGGGACTACGTGACGAGGACCGCCGAGTTCCCGCTGCAGGTCGACCGGGAGCGGGCGCTCTTCAGCGCCTGGTACGAGTTCTTCCCCCGCTCCCAGGGTGCCCACCAGGACGGGGACTCCTGGGTGTCGGGCACGTTCGACTCCTCGCACGAGCGGCTGGAGGCGGCCGCGGCGATGGGCTTCGACATCGTCTACGTACCGCCGATCCACCCCATCGGCGTCTCCCACCGCAAGGGGCGCAACAACACGCTCACGCCCGCGGCGAGCGACCCGGGCTCACCGTGGGCCATCGGCAACGCGGACGGCGGGCACGACGCCATCAACCCGGACCTGGGCGACATGGCCGCGTTCGAGCGGTTCGTCGCGAAGGCGAAGGACCTCGGCCTCGAGGTGGCCCTGGACTTCGCGCTCCAGGCGTCGCCCGACCACCCCTGGGTCACCGAGCACCCCGAGTGGTTCACGACCCGGCTCGACGGCACGATCGCGTACGCCGAGAACCCGCCCAAGAAGTACCAGGACATCTTCCCGATCAACTTCGACACCGACCCGGCCGGCATCTACGCCGAGTCGCTGCGCCTCCTGAGGTTCTGGGCGGACAAGGGCGTCACGGTGTTCCGGGTGGACAACCCGCACACGAAGCCGGTGCAGTTCTGGGGCTGGATCATGCGGCAGATGCGGGACAGCCACCCGCACGTCGTGTTCCTCGCCGAGGCGTTCACACGGCCCGAGATGATGCACGCCCTGGGCAAGGTGGGGTTCCACCAGTCGTACACGTACTTCACCTGGCGCAACTCCAAGGAGGAGCTCGAGGAGTACCTGCGCGAGCTGTCCACGGACATGGCCGCCTTCTACCGGCCGAGCTTCTGGGTGAACACGCCCGACATCAACCCCGCGTTCCTCCAGTCCGGAGCTCCGAGCGCGTTCGCGATCCGAGCGATCCTCGCGGCGACGATGTCGCCCTCCTGGGGGGTGTACTCGGGATTCGAGCTGTACGAGCACGAGCCGCTGCGCCCTGGCGGCGAGGAGTACCTCAACTCGGAGAAGTTCGAGTACCGCCCGCGCGACTTCCAGACGCCCGGCAACCTCAGCATGCTCATCGGCACCCTCAACGCCATCCGCAACCGGCACCGCGCCCTGCACGGGCTGCGCACGATCCGGTTCCACCCGACGAGCAACCCCGAGATCATCGCGTACACGAAGGTCGACGGCGATGACCGGGTCCTCGTCGTCTGCAGCCTCAACCCGCACGTCACGGTGCAGGGTGAGGTGTTCCTGGACATCGCGGCGCTCGGCCTCCCCCACGAGGGGCTGCTCAGGCTCACCGACGAGATCAGCGGCTCCTCGTTCACGTGGGGCAGCACGGGGTTCGTGAAGCTGGATCCATCGACCCCCGCGCACGTGGCGTCGATCGGGCCGGCGTGACGGCGGCGCGGGCGGAGGACCTGTGGTGGCCTCACGTCCGCGAGGCCCGGTGGTTCCAGGGCAAGGGCCGTGACGGCGCGCTGGTCTCGGTGACGCCCTTGGGCTGGCTCGTCCCGCCCGGCGGCCCGGTGGCGGTACGGCCCGAGCTCGCGCTGGTCGCGTACGCCGACGGTGAGAACGAGCTGTACCACCTCCTGGTCTCGTACCGCGACACGTGGCCCCCGGACAACCCGGCCCTCGTCGGTCGCCTGGGCGACCAGTGGCTGGGGGACGCACCACGCGACACGGAGGCCATGGCAGCCGTGACCGCGGCCTTCAGGGGCGAGGCGGCGAGCTGGGACGCCGGCCTCGCCGTCCGCGTCGTGGCCCCGCTTCCGGACGGGGACCTCGCACCGCGCTGGTACGCGGGCCAGCAGTCCAACACCAACGTGTTCCTCGGCACGAGCGCCCTGCTCAAGGTCTTCCGCAAGCTGGAGCCGGGCGAGAACCGCGACATCGTCATCACCCGCCGGCTGCGCGAGGCGGGCGTCACCGACGTGCCGGCCCTGTACGGCTTCCTCGAGGGCAGCGTCGACGGCCTCTCGTACGACCTCGCCTCCCTCACCGAGCAGCTCCACGACCCTCAGGACGGCTGGGCACTGGCCTGCGACTCGTGTC
>DASSQF010000005.1:0-3850 GCA_035702685.1 Propionibacteriaceae bacterium | reverse complement strand
CATGCCGACGCGGTCCATGGCCGACTTCAACTCACCGGCCCAGGTGCGCAGCTTCGGCGCCTCGCCGTCGATCGCCGTCTTGGCGGTGCGCAGGAAGTTGGCCACGCTGACCCCCGGGACCTCGACCGGGTACTGCATGGCGAGGAACATGCCCGCCCGAGCGCGCGCGTCGACGCTGAGCTTGGTGAGCTCGACGCCGTCGAGCGTCACCGAGCCCTGGGTGATCGTGTACTTGGGGTGGCCGGCGATGGAGTACGCGAGCGTCGACTTCCCCGAGCCGTTGGGGCCCATGATCGCGTGGATCTCGCCCGGACGGACCGTGAGGTCGACGCCCTTGAGGATCTCCTTGGTGCCCGCCTCGGTCTCGACGGTGACGTGGAGGCCGGTGATGACCAGGCCCTGGGTGAGTGCCATTGCGTTCAGTTCTCCTCGAAGTGGTACGGGTTCGCGACGTCGACGAGCACGTCGTCGCCATCGATGCTGATGGGGTAGACCGGGACGGGGACGGTGGCGGGGAGCTGGTCCGGGACGCCGGTGCGCAGGTCGAACCGCGACCCGTGCATGTAGCACTCGATGTGGCAGTCCTCGACGTCCCCGTCGGAGAGGGGGACCTCGGCGTGGCTGCACACGTCGTGGATGGCGAACCAGCCCTCGTCGGTGGAGACCACCGCGACGGGTACGCCCTCGACGAGGGTGGCGCGAGCCGTGCCGAGAGCGACGTCGGCCGTCCCGCAGGCACGGGCGAAGCTCATGCGGCCACCGACTTCGCGAGCTCCGCCTCGATCGCGGTCATGAGACGCTCCTCGAGCTCCGGGACCCCGATCTTGGCGATGATCGCGGCGAAGAACCCGCGGACCACGAGGCGACGCGCCTCCTCGGGCGCGATGCCACGGCTCTGGAGGTAGAACAGCTGCTCGTCGTCGAAGCGACCCGTCGTCGACGAGTGCCCCGCTCCCTCGATCTGGCCGGTCTGGATCTCGAGGTTCGGCACGGAGTCGGCGCGACAGCCGTCGGTGAGCACGAGGTTCTTGTTCGCCTCGTACGTGCTGATCCGCTCGGCGACCTTGCGGATGAGGACGTCGCCGACCCAGACCGAGTGCGCGCCCTTGCCCTGCAGCGCGCCGCGGTAGTCCACCTGGCTGTGGGTCTGCGGCGCGTTGTGGTCGACGAACAGGCGGTGCTCGATGTGCTGGCCGGCATCCACGAAGTAGAGGCCGAACTGCTCGAGTGAGCCGCCGGGGCCCGCGAAGCGCGCCGTCTCGGTGAGCCGCACGAGCGACCCGCCGAGGCTCACGGTGACGGTACGGACCTGGGCGTCGCGACCCACGAGCACGGACGTCTGACCGCCGTGCACCGTGTCGTCGGCCCAGTCCTGGATGGTCACGAAGTTGACGAGGGCGCCTTCGCCGACGAGGACGTCGAGCTTGGTCCCGTACGTCGCACTGCCCTCGTGGCGCACCACGACGGTGGCCCGGGCGTGGTGCCCGATCCTCACGACCGTGTGCCCCCAGACCAGCTCGCCCGTGCCGCGCAGGACGATGCTCACAGGCTCCGTCAGCTCGGCCTCGGCCGGTACGTCCACGAGCCGCGCCCCCTGGGACAGCGACGCCGCCAGCGACGAGACGCGGTCGACCGGGGCCTCGGCGGAGATCGTACGAGCCTCCTGCTCGGTCACGGCACGGCTGGTCACGCCCTGCGGGAGGGTCTCCTCCCACACGAGCCGGGCGTCACTCGGGGTGGCTTCGAGCAGCGGCCGGATCCGGCTGATCGGGGTGAACCGCCAGATCTCCTCCCGCCCGGTGGGCATGGGGTGGTCCGCGACATTCCAGGATGGCTTGGGGTGCAGGTGCGACTCGACGGCCTCGACCGCCTCCTGCACTCTCCCGGCAGCGCCGTCCGTCTTCTCGACGATGGCCGTCATCAGCCGACCGCTCCTTCCATCTGCAGCTCGATGAGCCTGTTCAGCTCGAGGGCGTACTCCATCGGCAGCTCGCGCGCGATGGGCTCGACGAACCCGCGCACGATCATCGCCATCGCCTCGTCCTCGCCCATCCCTCTGCTCATGAGGTAGAAGAGCTGGTCGTCCGAGACCTTGGAGACGGTGGCCTCGTGGGCCATCGACACGTCGTCGGTGCGGACGTCGACGTACGGGTACGTGTCCGACCGGCTGATGGTGTCGACCAGCAGCGCGTCGCACTTCACGGTGCAGGCGGAGTGGTGGGCGTTGGGGTCGACCTGGATGAGCCCGCGGTACGAGGTACGGCCGCCGCCGCGGGAGACCGACTTCGAGATGATCGAGCTCGACGTGAACGGCGCGGCGTGGACCATCTTCGAGCCGGTGTCCTGGTGCTGGCCCTCCCCGGCGAACGCGATGGACAGTGTCTCGCCGCGGGCGTGCTCCCCGAGCAGCCAGACGGCCGGGTACTTCATCGTCACCTTCGAGCCGATGTTGCCGTCGACCCACTCCATCGTGGCGCCCTCCTCGCAGGTGGCGCGCTTCGTGACGAGGTTGTACACGTTGTTCGACCAGTTCTGGATCGTCGTGTACCGGCAGCGGGCGTTCTTCTTGACGATGATCTCGACGACCGCCGAGTGCAGCGAGTCGGACTTGTAGATCGGTGCCGTGCAGCCCTCGACGTAGTGGACGTACGCGCCCTCGTCGACGATGATCAGCGTCCGCTCGAACTGACCCATGTTCTCCGTGTTGATGCGGAAGTAGGCCTGGAGCGGGATCGAGACGTGGACGCCCTTCGGCACGTAGATGAACGAGCCGCCGGACCACACCGCGGTGTTGAGGGAGGCGAACTTGTTGTCGCCGACCGGGATCACGGACCCGAAGTACTCCTCGAAGATCTCGGGGTGCTCCTTGAGGCCGGTGTCGGTGTCGAGGAAGATGACGCCCTGCCGCTCGAGCTCCTCGTTGATCTTGTGGTAGACCACCTCGGACTCGTACTGGGCGGCCACGCCGGCGACGAGCCGGTTGCGCTCCGCGTCCGGGATGCCGAGCCGGTCGTACGTGGTCTTGATGTCCTCGGGCAGGTCATCCCACGTCTGCGCCTGGCGCTCGGTGGACCGCACGAAGTACTTGATGTTGTCGAAGTCGATGCCGGAGAGGTCGGCACCCCACACGGGCAGCGGCTTGCGCTCGAAGAGCCTGAGGCCCTTGAGCCGTCGCTCGAGCATCCACTCCGGCTCGCTCTTCTTGGCCGAGATGTCCCGCACGACCGCCTCGGACAGGCCGCGCTTGGCCGACGCGCCGGCAACGTCACTGTCGGCCCAGCCGAACCCGTAGCGACCGAGGGCGTCGATCTGCTCGTTCTGGGTGAGGGTGCGCTCGGGGGTAGTCGTCATGTAATCAATGCCTCCCGGAGGCGGTGGACGTCTGGGGCGTAGGGACGTGCGTGGTGCAGACCCCGTCGCCATGGGCGATCGTGGCCAGTCGTTGGACGTACGTGCCGAGCACCTGCTCGAACGCACGTGTCTCTGCCTCGCACAGCTGCGGGAACTCGGCGGCGACGTGCGCGACCGGGCAGTGGTGCTGGCAGATCTGGACTCCGGCCGACGCTTGTTCCGTCGTGGAAGCGTAGCCATTGGCGCTCAGGCCTTCGGCCAGCGCGTCGACGCGAGTGGCCGTGGTCGCACCGGCGTCGACCCGCCCGCGCAGGTCGGCGGCGAGGGTCTCGGCGCGGTGCTCGGCGAACGCCGTCACGGCGGCGTCGCCGCCCGTCTCGCGCAGATACCGAAGGGCTGTGGTGGCGAGGTCGTCGTAGGCGTGCGGGAACGACCCGCGTCCGCTGTCGGTCAACGCGTAGACCCGGGCCGGGCGGCCCCGGCCCCGCTTCGGCGACGG
>DASSQF010000004.1:0-3187 GCA_035702685.1 Propionibacteriaceae bacterium | reverse complement strand
GCCTCGTGGAGGCCGTCGAGGCGCGCGACCACCCGTGGCTCGTCGCGGTCCAGTGGCACCCCGAGATGAGCCACGGTGTCGATGCAGCGTCGAGGGCGCTCTTCACGGCCTTCGTCGAGGAGTGCGCGGCCGAGTAATGTGCTGACATATTCGTCAGCGAGGAGGTGCCGGCATGAGCTCGTACGTCGTCCGCGACCATCGGGGGTCCGTCCGTCTGTCCGTCGACCCGACCGCCCGGGACGACTGGTCCTACACCGGCCTGCAGGTGCTCGACCTCGGTGACGGTGACACGCAGAGCCTCAGGCTGGACGGCCAGGAGGCCCTCGTCGTACCGCTCGCCGCTGACGTCGACGTCACCGTGACCGGCCAGACCCACCACCTCGCTCGGTCGAGCGTCTTCGCCGGCGTCGCCGACCTGGTCTACGTGCCGGTCGGCGAGGAGGTGGTGATCAGCGGCACGGGCCGTGTCGCGCTGGCGACCGCGGTCGCCACGACCTCGTACCCCGCTGCCTTCCTTCCTGCCGCCGACTGCCCGGTGGCGCCCCGCGGGGCGGGGAACATGACCCGGCTGGTACGGAACTACGCGATGCCCGGCTCGTTCTCGGGCTGCGAGAAGCTCCTCGTCTGCGAGGTCATCACGCCCGGGGGCAACTGGTCGAGCTACCCCGCGCACAAGCACGACGAGCACACCGAGACGGAGCGAGAGCTCGTGGAGATCTACTACTACGAGATCGCGCCGGCGCCGTCGGGGACGCCTGGCCTCGGCTTCCACCAGACGACGTCCGCCGACCCGACGAGACCCATCGACCTGCTCGTCGAGGTCCGTACGGGCGATGCCGTCCTCGTCCCGTACGGCTGGCACGGTCCGGTGGTCGCCGCGCCCGGTCACGACATGTACTACCTCAACGTCATGGCGGGGCCGGCAGCAGATCGGCAGTGGCTCATCAGCGACCATCCGGAGCAGACGTGGGTGAGAGGACTGTGGCCGGAGCTCCCGGTCGACCCCAGGGTGGTCTGATCGGTCCTCCTCGGCGCGTTCCCTCCGCCTCGTGCGCCTGAAGGTGACGCCGGGGAGACGACTCCTTCTGCTGCGCTTGAGGTAGTCGTAAAGTTCACTTCAGGGAACGCCGCGCCGTCCCGCACCGCCCGCCCACCGCGGGCGCGGCCGTCCGGCCCCCCGGGGCACCACGAACGCTCCGCGCTCAGGCATCGGGCCGCGGCCGTCCGCACCTCACCATCGCTGGGGATGGAGGGACATCGTGACCACCGCAACGACTCCGATCGCTGTCGAGTCCGACGTGATCTGCAGCGTGAGCGACCTCCTCGAGGAGCGGCTGCGCACCGCGCCCGACCACGTGGCCTTCCTGCGACGCACCGGCGAGGGGCTCGTGGAGGTCACCACCCGCGAGTTCTGCCGCGCGGTGCGCAGGCTCGCGTCGGGGCTCATCGCCCGTGGCATCGCCGCCGGTGACAACGTCGCGATCATGGCCCCCACGCGCTACGAGTGGGCGCTCGTCGAGATGGCGGTCCTGTACGCGGGCGCGGTCGTGGTCCCCCTGTACGAGACCTCCGCCCCTGCCCAGGTGGCGGCTGTGTTCGACCTCGTCCAGCCCGTCCTCGTCGTCGCGGCCGGTGCGGACCAGGTCGTCGCCCTCAAGGCCGCGGGCGTGTCCGTCCCGATCCTCACGATGGACACGTCGGGCGACGACCTGGACACGCTGGCGGAGTCCGGGGAGTCCGTGCCCGACAGGGTCCTCGAGCAACGCCGGTCCCTGGCCGGGCCGGACGACGTGGCGTCGATCATGTTCACGTCAGGGACGTCCACCTCGCACCGGGGCGTACGGATCACGCACGGCAACCTCGTACGGCAGACGCTCAACATCAGCCGGGAGTACGCCGAGGTCTTCTCGGACCACGCCGTGACGATCGTCGCCCTCCCGCTGGCGCACATCCTCGCGCGCGGCCTCCAGCTCATCGCCTTGTCGCAGGGCGTGACCCTCGTCCACGAGGGGGATCCGGCCCACGTCCTCCAGACTTTCGAGGAGGTGCGGCCCACCTTCCTGGTCGTCGTGCCGAGGCTCCTCGAGAAGGTCCTCGACGCCGAGCGCGACCGGGCGGCCACGGCGGGCCTGTCGACCCTGTTCGCGCGGGCGCAGCGGGTCGCCGTGTCCTGGGGGACGATGCTCGAGCGTCGCCAGGACGACTCGCTCGTCCAGCCCACGCCGTGGCTGCGCCTCCAGCACGGCGTGTTCGACCGCCTCTTCTACCGTCGGCTGCGCGCGCATCTCGGGGGCCGCGTGGCATGGGTGCTGTGCGGCGCGGCGCCGCTCGACCCGGCCCTCGCTCGCTGCTTCTGGGGCCAGGGCGTTCCCATCCTCGAGGGGTACGGGCTCACCGAGTCGACCGCCACCGCCACGGGGAACCGCCCGGACGACATCCGGCCGGGGACCGTGGGCAGGCCGATGCCGGGCACGACCATCCGGATCGACGACGACGGGGAGGTGCTCGTCGCTGGTGTGGGCGTGACGCCAGGCTACGTCGAGGGCGGCGAGGACAGCTGGCGGGACGGCTTCCTCCGTACGGGCGACCTGGGCTCCCTCGACGACAAGGGACGGCTCACGGTCCAGGGGCTCATCGGCTCGGCGATCGTGACGACCTGGGGCAAGAAGGTCGCGCCGGCCCGCTGGGAGCTCGAGGTCGAGAAGTCGCGTCTCGTCGCGCGCGCGCTCATGGTGGGCGACGGCCGTCCGTACCTGTCCGTCCTGCTCCTCCTCGACAGGGAGGCGGTCATCGAGTGGGCGGTCCACCACGGGCATCCGGGCCTGGCAACGCGGCTGCGACGTACGCCACCGACACCCGACGGTGTCCCCGTGACCGACGCCGCCCTCGTCCATCGCCTCGGCAGGGACGTCGACCGGGCCAACAACGCGGTGTCCCGCTCCGAGCAGGTGCGCAAGATCCTCCCGCTCGTCGCGGACCTGACGCCCGGTGGCACAATCATCACGCCGACGCTCAAGCTGCGTCGCGAGGCGTTCCTCGCCGCAGCGGCCCACCACATCGAGGCCCTGTACGCGAGCGGCTGACGAGGAGGCGGCGGTGCCTGCGATCGACGACTACCTGGCCGGGCTCGAGGCGGACGACGCCGCGATCATCGGTGCCGCGTACGCCCACGCGCGGGCGCTCGTCC
>DASSQF010000003.1:0-5673 GCA_035702685.1 Propionibacteriaceae bacterium | reverse complement strand
GTACGTCGAGCTGTGCCCCTCGGCACCGTCGGCCTGGTGACGGGTCGGTCACATCGAGTCACCATCCGGCCGGCCGGGCTTCGGGAAGCTGGACGGGGGCGCGCCGCCCGGACGCGCGGCTCGTGACCGCGAGGGGGGTGTGACGTACCTGCCTGTAGACAGCACGAAGCCGACGCTCGATCGGGCCAGTTTCCCTGGCATCAGACCCGATCCGCGCCGGCTTCGGCGAGGCTCAATCCGCCTCTGACGTCAACGAGGGCTTGGGGGACGCGTTGACGTCGATGTATTAAGTGTGCGGGACATTGACAAGTTTGTCAAGCCCTATCTTTCGGGAACATTTGCGGCGTACCGCCAGGCCTCGAGAGCGCGCGGTCCAGCACCGATCGCCTCGTAGTCGGAGGCGGCGTTGCGGAAGGCCTTTCGGGCACCTGAGTAGTCCTCAAGAGACAGGAGCACGTCACCCAGCAGCTCGAAGGCCTCGGCGCGACTGGGGTAGGCGATCGAGAAGACCTCGCTCGTCAGCGTCTCCTGCAGACGGTCACGCGCCGCTTCGGCGTCACCGAGGAGGAAGAGGCACCGCGACTGCTCGACGGCGAGCTCGGCGAGGTCGGAAGCACGGCCGGTGAGGCGCATCGCGTTCTCCGCGATCTCCAGCTGCTCCCAGACGCCGTCCAGGTCGCCACGTGTCATGCGGAAGTGCGCGATGACGCGCTGCACCCGGGACCACAGCACGAGGTCCGCGGCACCACGGATCATCACGGCGGCCGCGGCATGGCTCTTCTCGCCGGCCTCGGTGTCCCCGAGGAAGTGCTGGAGGTTGCCGACGTACCAGTAGATCCGGCCCTTCAGGTGACCGTCGGGCAGGTACTGGGCCAGGTCTCCGAGCTCGTCGATCTCTGCCTGCATTGAGGTCGGGAGGTCTCCACGCTCTGCGCAGGACGCGCACCACTGAAGGATCGCCTCGACGCGCCGCGGCACGTCAGGGGCGATTCGACGTGCCTCAGCAGCCTTCTCGACGGCTTCGTTGAGCCGGCCCACGGACCGCAGGATGCGCGCCGCGAGGTTGAGCACCTCGGCGCGGACGGTTACCGACCGGCTCGTCACGACGCCGTCACACAGGGGAAGGACCAGCTCCGCAGCCTCGGAGAAGTCGCTCTTCTCGACGAGGATGCGGCACCGGAGGTACTGCGCCTCCCAGACCCGGTCCTGCCGGTCGGTCGCGAGGGCCAACTCCTCGGCCCGCTCAGTGGCTTCGAGCGCCGTGGACCACTCGCGGGTGTGGAAGGCCCGATCCGCGAGGACGAGGTAGCTGACGATGTCGAGCTCGCTGCCGACGTCCGCTGACTCGCCGAAGCCGAGGGTCACAGGGTCGACGCCCAGCCGCTCCGCGAGGAACGCCGCAGCGTCGGGCGAGGGTGCACGCCGGCCGGACTCGATGTAGCTGATGTAGCTGGCTGTGTACTCGTCCCCCCCGAGACGCGCCTGACTCCATCCGCGCTCTTGACGGAGTTCGCGGACGCGGGTGCCGAAGCTTCCAGACAGCTTCACGCGGTCACCACCTCCAGCCCCGGGGGTATCGTCCTCTGGGGTGACAGATTTCACTCTTTATGTTGACAAGTTAGTCAACTCCACATTATGTTCCCTGTCAAGGACACCAATATCCAAGGAGCATCTCCCATGAACAGGTCGACAGTGCGTCGCATCGTCATCCGTACCGCTGCTGTGGTCGCCCTCGCCGGCGCAGTTGTCGTCGGCCCCGTGAGCCACGCGCAGGCTGGCGGCGGCGACGGTCACTGGGGCTACTCCGTCACGGTCACCAAGTAGTAGCTCCCTCACAACCCGGGAGCTATCGAACCAAGTTTCGCCCACCCCTGGAGCCCGATGGGCCGGTCCTCTTCGGAGGACCGGCCCTTGGTCGTTCTCGGGGCTCTGCCCGCCGCATCCAGGGAGAGGCGTCCTCGCGTGAACGGCCCCATGAGGCACAGCGAACGGCCGGCCCTCCGAGGAGGACCGGCCGTGAGCCGTGTGATTCAGAGTGTCACTTGACGGTGACGCTGGCGCCTGCAGCCTCGAGCTGCTCCTTCGCCTTGGCAGCGGCCTCCTTGGTGACCTTCTCGAGGACCGGCTTCGGCGCGGCCTCGACGAGGTCCTTGGCTTCCTTGAGGCCCAGGTCGGTGAGCGCGCGCACCTCCTTGATGACGCCGATCTTCTTCTCGCCGGCGCTCTCGAGGATGACGTCGAACTCCGTCTGCTCCTCGACCTCCTCGGCGGCCTCGCCGCCACCAGCCGGGGCCGCGGCGGCCGCGACGGCGACCGGAGCGGCGGCGGTGACGCCGAAGGTGGTCTCGAACTGCTTCACGAACTCGCTGAGCTCGATCAGGGTCATCTCCTTGAACGCGTCAAGGAGCTCGTCGTTGGTGAGCTTGGCCATGATGGCTTCCTTCCTTACTCGGTTGCAGCGCTAGCCGCGTCGGTGGTGTCCGCAGCATCCGCTGCCTGAGGTGCCGACTCGGAGTCGGCGGTGTCCTGCGCCTGGTCGACGACGGGAGCCGAGCCGGCTCCGCCGATGAGAGCCGGGTCCTCGGTCGCAGCCCGCTCCAGGGCGCCCAACGCACGGGCGGCCTGGTTGAGGGGAGCAGCGATGAGGTACACAGCCCGAGACAGGTTCGCCTGAAGCGCCCCGGCCAGCTTGGCCAGCAGCACCTCGCGGGACTCGAGGTCCGCGAGCTTCTTCACGGCGTCGGCATCGAGGACTTGACCGTCCAGGACACCACCCTTGATGACCAGTGCGGGATGAGCCTTCGCGAAGTCACGGAGACCCTTCGCAACACCTGCGACGTCTCCGTTGATGAACGCGATCGCCGTGGGGCCGGCCAGCGTGCTGTCGAGCCCCTCGATGCCCGCCTCGCGGGCGGCGATCGTGGTCAGAGTGTTCTTCGCTACGGCGTAGGTGGCGTCCGCGCCGAGCGTCCGCCTGAGCTCCTTGAGGTCCTTGACCTTGAGCCCGCGGTACTCGGTCAGCACAACCGCGGCGGAACCAGTGAACTGGTCCTTGAGATCCGCGACCGTGGCAGCCTTGTCCGGCCTCGCCATGAGGTCTCCTTCCACTACTGAAGAGATCGCCGACGATCTCTCCGGGGAAAGAAAAGAACCCCGGCACCCAGGTGCACGGGGCTCGGCCATGTGCATGGCGAGTTCGTTCACCTGCGCGGGCCGTCCCAGGTGGGACACTTCGGACGAGAGAACTCATCGACCAGCGGTCTTCGGCTCGGTAAGGCTACCGGCCGTCCCCTGTCCCGGCCAAATCGGCCTCCTCGGGGAGATCCTCGCCGGCCACCCAGCGCACGAGCCGGTCGAAGAGCGCCTGGTAGCCGGGCCACGCGGTGAAGGCCGGCGGCGCCCAGTGAGGGGCGATGTCGGAGGCGAAGGCGGCCGCCCTGCCGCGCTCGTACTCCCCCACCACGAGCAGCGGGTGCCCTGCACACTCGGCGAGCGTCAGCGCGCCGGCCTTCGCGACCAGCTCGTTGAGCCCCAGCAGCGCCGGCCATCGCGCCTCCAAGCCCGACACGACCGGATGCTGCTGCACGACGGTCGGCTCCGCGCCGGCGGGGAGCTCGACGCGGTCGTCGATGTCGAGGATCCGTACGGGCAGAGCCTGCGCGAGCGTCGTACGTCCCCAGCGGGCCTTCGCGTCGACGCCTGAGAACGTCAGGTAACCGCCGACCATGACGACTCCCCCGCCCGTGGCCACGAACTCTCGCACGACCTCCGCCTTGTCCGCCGAGGGAACGGAGCTGCCGAACGTCTCCGGTGCGAGCTGGAAGGTGTTCGCCCCCACATCGGAGATGACCACGACGTCGGCGAGCTCCCGCAGCCCGGCGGCGTCCCGAGGGAAGCGCGAGGCCACCTCATGGCTCGGGATGTACGACACCTCATGACCGGCATCGCGCAGTGCCGCGATGAAGCCGCCGCCACCCTCGACGTACTCCGAGGTGTAGAACGCGTCGAAGCCCTTCTGGTGCACCGAGTAGGTGAACCAGGACTCCCCGACGAGAAGGACTCTGGTCATGCGGCTTCCTCTCTGAAGGCGGTGGCGCGGCTCCAGGCTCAGGCCTGTCCGGGTTCGGCGCCGTCGCGGGCGCCGATCGTGCCGGGGGCCGGCACGTACGGCTGGAAGAAGGCGTTGGCGGTCGCGCCCTCCATCGTCATCTGGAGCGCGGGCACGGACATCCCGTCGATCTGCTCGCGGATGATGTCCGCGTGTCCGGCATGACGCGCCATCTCCTCGACCTGGTGGACGAGGTAGTAGCGCAGCCGGATCGGCCTGGCCTCCGCCCTCCCCTGCCACGGCGCAGCGGGCGACTCGGTCTCGAGGTCGGGGTCGGCACCACGGAGCGCGGCCAGGTACGGACCACGCGCGGCGTCGAACTCGGCCAGCACGTCCGCGACCGTCTCGCCCTCGGCGAGCGCGAAGCCGGCCATGTAGCGAGCGACGGACTCCTGGGTGAAGGGAGCGACCCGCATGCCCGCCTCGATCGTCCGCACGACCGACCGCATCCCGTCGGCCGTGTGCTTGATGATGCCGATCACGGACAGGGCGCTGCGGCACGGCCTCGACGCCGCCTGCTCCTCGGTGAGCCCGTACGCGGCTGCCCGGATCGCGGCCAGCTGCTGGTCGACGTAGGACGCGAGCCCCTCGGCCTCGCCGTGCACCGCCGGTTCGTACATGTCGTTCCTCCTGTTGTCTGCGCCCATCCTCATGGCGGCCACTGACACTTCCGGGCTCGGCCGGTGGCTCGGCTACGGCGCGTAGTGCTGGATCGTCGCTCCGGACGAGAGGTCCACGAGCTCGGACGCGATGGCGTCGGCCTCGGCGAGGATCGCCTCGAGGTCGTACGTCAGGAGCCGGCGGTCCTGGACGACCAGCCTGCCGTCGACGAGGACCGTGTGGACATCGCTGATCGCCCGTGCGGAGTACAGCAGGGCCGCACGCGGGTCGTGCACCGGCCGGCAGTGGACGCCTGAGAGGTCGACGAGCACGATGTCGGCCCGGCGGCCCGGCTCGAGGGCACCGAGCGAGGAGCCCATCCCACTGAGCGTGGCCCCACCCCGGGTGCCGATCCTCAGTGCCTCGGAGATCGTGAGCGCCAGGGCGTCGTGCTCCTGCTGCTTCGTGGCCAGCGCGATGAACTGCATGGCCTCGAGGACGTCCAGGGTGTTGTTGCTGGCAGCACCGTCGGTGCCTGCGCCCACGGTCACTCCCGCGTCGAGCAGCCCACGTACGGGCGTCACCGGGTCGAGCGCGTGCTTGAGGTAGCCCTTGGGCCCCGACGAGACCGCCGTACGGTCCGCGTAGCGCGACAGGATCTCGATGTCCTCGGGCGTGATGCCGCAGCCGTGCGCGATCACCGTGCCGGCGTCGAGGATCCCGGTGCGCTCCGCGACCTGGATGGGGGTGACCCCGAGCCGCTCGAGCGAGCTCCGGGTCTGGTCCATGTTCTCGGCGACGTGGAGGTGCACCTTGAGCCCGCGGTCCCGCGCGTGGTCGGCCGTGATCCTGAGGTCGTCCTCGGTGACCGTGTACGTGCTGTGGGGGCCGAGGCTGGCGCGGATCGTCCGGTCGCCGAGGGCGAGGATCGCGTCGACCGCATCGAATGCAGCTGCCCGGCCTTC
>DASSQF010000002.1:0-5369 GCA_035702685.1 Propionibacteriaceae bacterium | reverse complement strand
CCTCACGGCGACGGACGAGCGCATCGCGGCGGCCGCGTCCCGGCTGGCCGGCTGACGGGATCCCTAGCCGAACGTCACCGAGACCGTACGCGCGGTGGGATTCGGCGTCGCGCTCGCCGATGCCCAGAGCGGCAGGTCCGTCGTGGAGGGGTGCCAGGACCGTTCCGCCACGGCGATCCGCGTGATCCCGAAGGCCGAGGCCCACGCCTGGCTGGCCGCGGCCACGGACCACGTCGTGGCGTCGGCAGCCACGGTCACGTCGACGCGGACGGGCGGCCCCTGGTCGACCGTTCCCGGAGCCGTTCCCCCGTACGTGGCCTTGAGGAGAGCCACGTAGCTGCCGCTGTCGGCGGCCTTGGGCTCGGTCGCGAGGCAGGTGAACGCCGCCACGGTCTCGCCCGACAGCGCGCTGGCAAGGACCTTCGCCCTCTCGACGTGCTTGCGGTACCCGTCCGGCACCCCTGAGCGCTGCACCGCCTGTGCGACCTCGGTGATGTCCCGGGTCTGCCAGTTGTTGATCCGTACGAGCGCGTCGTAGAACTTGCCCGCCGAGTACTGCGGGACCATGATCTGCGCGACCGTGCCCCAGCCCTGCGACGGGCGCTGCTGGAACAGACCGACCGAGTCGCGGTCGCCATGGTCGAGGTTGCGCAGCCCCGACTCCTGGAGCGCCGTCGCGAGCGCGATCGACACGGCCCTCGGCGGCAGCCCGCGCTGCACAGCGACCCCGGCGATGATCGCCGCGTTGTAGGACTGCTCGAGGTCGAGCGTGGCGGTCTGGCCCCCGACCGTGGCGACGCACCCGTCCTGCGGCGAGGGGTAGGTGGCGATGCCGCTGCCCTCCCACCACCGCACCACGACCCCGACGACGAGGGCGAGCACGAGGCCGAGGAGGCCGAAGCCGACCAGGCCGACGACGACACGGCGTCGCGCGTACACAGCCTTCGTCCGTGCCTGGGGGGTGGAGCGCTTCGGCGCGGCCTTCCGCGTCATGGCTCAGCCGTTGGCGTGCAGCGCGTCGTTGAGGGTCACCGCGCCGTTCGTCCGAGGCCGAGCCTCGACACGGCCGTTGAGGGAGTTGCGGAGGAACAGCAGGCCGGATCTGCCAGACAGCTCGGTGCCCTTGACGACCCGGCCGTCCGGGAGCGTGACCTTCGTGCCGGCCGTCACGTACAGGCCGGCCTCGACCACGCAGTCGTCCCCGAGGGAGATCCCGATGCCCGACTCGGCGCCGAGCAGGCAACGCTCGCCGATCGTGATGACCTCCTGGCCGCCGCCCGACAGCGTGCCCATGATCGAGGCCCCGCCGCCGATGTCCGTCCCGTCGCCCACGATGACGCCGGCTGAGATCCGACCCTCGACCATCGACGCTCCGAGCGTGCCCGCGTTGTAGTTCACGAAGCCCTCGTGCATGACGGTCGTGCCGCTCGCGAGGTGGGCGCCGAGCCGGACTCGGTCCGCGTCCGCGATCCGTACGCCGCTCGGGACCACGTAGTCGACCATCCGGGGGAACTTGTCCACCCCGAAGATCGTGAGGTGCTGACCGGCGAAGCGGTGGGCGGCGCGGACCTTCTCGAAGTCCTCCACGGCGCACGGGCCGGCGCTCGTCCACACGACGTTGGGCAGGACGCCGAAGATGCCGTCGAGGTTGACCTCGCGCGGCCTCACGAGACGGTGGCTGAGCAGGTGGAGGCGCAGGTAGGCGTCGGGGACGTTCGCCGGCGCCGCATCGAGGTCGATCTCGACGACGCGCGGGTCGGTCCGGACCCCTCGCCGGGCGTCGGTCGTCACCTGGAGCATGAGAGGCGCGTGGCCACCGTCGTAGCGGCCCAGCGACGGGGCGGCGAACCACGTGTCGAGCACCTGTCCGGACTGGTGGACGGTGGCGAGGCCCCAGCCCCACGCCGGTCGGGCCGCGGTGTCGGTCATGCCACAGACTCTAGCCGGGCGCGGCGCGCGGAGGCTGTGACTGGTAACGGCAGTGCCTGTCTGCGGGACGTCAGGGTGTGCCAGGCTCGGAAGGACCTCGTCCACACCTAGGAGGACCCACGATGGAGTACACCCGACTCGGAACCTCAGGGCTGACCGTCAGCCGCATCTGCCTCGGCTGCATGAGCTTCGGGGCCCGCAACGTCAGGAGCTGGACCCTCGACGACGAGGCCGCGGAGCCCCTGTTCCGCAAGGCCGTGGAGCTCGGGATCACGTTCTGGGACACGGCGAACGTGTACGGGGCGGGCACCAGCGAGGAGATCACGGGCCGCGCCATCACGAGCTACACCCGGCGCGAGGACGTCGTCCTCGCGACGAAGCTCAACGGGAGGATGGGCGACGGCCCCGGCGGACAGGGCCTGTCCCGGCGTGCGGTCATGGAGCAGGTCGACGCGTCCCTGAGAAGGCTCGACACCGACTACATCGACCTCTACCAGATCCACCGGTACGACCCGAACACCCCGGTGGAGGAGACGATGGAGGCGCTCCACGACGTGGTCAAGGCCGGCAAGGTGCGCTACCTCGGAGCGTCGAGCATGTACGCGTGGCAGTTCGCCACCATGCAGCACGCGGCCGACCTCGGCGGCTGGACGCGGTTCATCTCGATGCAGGACCAGTACAGCCTCATCATGCGCGAGGAGGAGCGGGAGATGTTCCCCCTGCTCGAGTACCAGGGCGTGAGCAGCATCCCGTGGAGCCCGCTCGGCGGCGGCAGGGTCGCCCGCCCTTGGGGTGACGCGTCGACGAGCCGAGGCAGCACCAACCCCGAGACCGACCCCAAGGGCCGTCCGCTGGCCCTGGACAGCGACAAGGACATCGTCGATGCCGTCCAGGCCATCGCCGAGGCACGGGGCGTCTCCATGGCGACGATCGGGCTGGCGTGGGTTCTCAAGAACCCCGTGGTGGCATCGCCGATCGTCGGCGCCACGAAGGAGAAGCACATCACCGACGCCGTCGCCGCCTTGGACGTCGAGCTCACCGTCGATGAGCTCGTACGCCTCGAGGAGCCGTACGAGCGGCGCGAGCCCACGTACTTCTGAGGACCGTCCCAGCGGTACTGCCGGGGGCCGCCCGGCCGCTAGGTTGGCCCCATGCTCGACCTCACCGGAGACCTCGTCGACCTGCTCCGCGCCATCACCGACGTCGAGTCGGTGAGCGGGAACGAGAAGGCTCTGGCCGACCTCGTCGAGGAGTCGCTGCGGGCGCTGCCGCACCTCGAGGTCGTCCGGGATGGGGACGCCCTCGTGGCGAGGACGCACCTCGGGCGTTCGGAGCGGGTCATCATCGCGGGGCACCTCGACACCGTGCCGGTGGCGGCCAATCTGCCCAGCGCCCGCGGGGTGATCGACGGCGAGGACCGCGTGTACGGGCGGGGCACGTGCGACATGAAGGGCGGGGTGGCCGTCCAGCTCGCAGCCGCTGCGGCGGTCCCCGAGCCCGTCCGCGATGTCACGTGGATCTTCTACGACCACGAGGAGGTCGACGCGGAGCGGAACGGACTGAACCGGCTCTCGAAGAACCGGCCGGACCTGCTCGCCGCCGACCTCGCCGTGCTCATGGAGCCCACGGCGGCCGCCATCGAGGGCGGGTGCCAGGGAACGCTGCGCGTCGCCGTCCGCACGTCCGGCACGGCTGCCCACTCCGCCCGCTCCTGGCTCGGCAGCAACGCCATCCACGCGGCCGGCGAGGTGCTGCGCCGGCTCGAGGCGTACCGGGCCCGGGAGGTCCTCGTCGACGGCCTCCTGTACCGGGAGGGCATGAACGCCGTGGCGATCACCGGCGGCATCGCCGGCAACGTCGTGCCGGACCGCTGCGAGGTCCTCGTCAACTACCGGTTCGCGCCTGACAAGGACGAGGACGCTGCGGTGGGGGAGGTCCGCCGGCTGTTCGAGGGGTACGAGGTGGAGCTCCTCGACCTCGCCCTGGGTGCCCGTCCCGGGCTGGACCGTCCGGCCGCACGAGCCTTCGCTGCAGCCGTCGGCGGCGAGGCCCGTCCGAAGTACGGGTGGACCG
The DNA here is from genome assembly GCA_035702685.1 of Propionibacteriaceae bacterium. Taxonomy (GTDB): domain Bacteria; phylum Actinomycetota; class Actinomycetes; order Propionibacteriales; family Propionibacteriaceae; genus Fen-668. The sequence goes on along the minus strand of DASSQF010000002.1, from coordinate 1,367 downwards.
ATGTGGCGAGGTTCTCCGCGCTGGGCATCCCTGCGGTGAACTACGGCCCGGCGAACCCGAACAAGGCCCATGCCGACGACGAGTACTGTCCCGTCGCCGACCTGTACGCCTGCCGTGACGCCCTCGTACGGTGGCTGTCGTCCTGACGCGGGCCAGTCCCGCTACGCTCGTCACCGTGCCCAAGGAGTCGAAGACCCAGAACCAAGGCCCGGTGATCCGGCGCCGTTCTGACCGGCAGCCGACGACGACCGACCAACGGCTGCTGACGAGCCGTGGCTCCACTGACTGGGTGCACACCGACCCCTGGCGGGTGCTGAGGATCCAGGCGGAGTTCGTCGAGGGCTTCGGTACGCTCGCCGAGCTCGGCCCGGCCGTCAGCGTGTTCGGCAGCGCCCGGACGAAGCGGAACCACCCCATGTACGTGGCCGCGGAGAGCATCGGGCGTCGCCTTGCCGAGGAGGGCGTCACCGTCATCACGGGTGGCGGTCCCGGGATCATGGAGGCCGCCAACAAGGGCGCTGCGAAGGCCAACGGCACCTCCGTGGGGCTCGGGATCGAGCTGCCGTTCGAGCAGTCGCTCAACAAGTACGTGACCCTGGGCATCAACTTCCGGTACTTCTTCGCGCGCAAGACGATGTTCCTCAAGTACTCGCAGGGCTTCGTCGTGATGCCTGGTGGCTTCGGGACCTTCGACGAGCTGTTCGAGGCGGTGACGCTGTCGCAGACGCGGAAGGTGACCCAGTTCCCGATCGTGCTGTTCGGGAGCGCCTACTGGATGCCGATGCTGAGCTGGCTCAGGGAGACGGTCCTGGCCGAGGGGTACGTCTCGGACGACGACCTCGACATGCTCCACGTGACCGACTCGGTCGAGGAGGCCGTCGAGGCGATGCTCACACCCGTACCGACCATGGTCGCGCACGACCCGAACTAGGAGGGCGCGTCGTGGAATGGATCCTTGCGGCCCTGGCGATCGCCGTCATCGGCCTTGCGGCCGCCGCCGCCAACGGTCGCTTCGGTGACCTGCCCGACGTCGTCGACGACCGGGTCCATCCCACGTTGCCCGAGACCGGACCGGTCAGCGCGGCCGACCTCAGGGACGTCCAGTTCGCCGTCGTACCGCGTGGCTACTCGATGGAACAGGTGGACGCGCTGCTCGACCGACTGGCCACCCAGCTCGACGCCGCACCGACCGCCGCGCCTGTCGCGGCGGACCCCGGGGCTCCTGACCTGGAATAATGGTCAGCACAGACACGAAAGGGAGACGCGATGGCTGCGATGAAGCCGCGAACCGGTGATGGACCCATGGAGGTCACGAAGGAGGGCCGCGGAATCGTCATGCGCGTTCCAGTCGACGGTGGCGGACGTCT
>DASSQF010000001.1:0-3914 GCA_035702685.1 Propionibacteriaceae bacterium | reverse complement strand
CAGCAGCGCGAACCGGATGATGTACGGCAGCTGCCACGCGTGACGGTCCGGCCCGACGACCTGTCCGAAGAAGAGGTACCCGGCCAGCATGAAGTCGAGCAGCATGAGCTGGTGGCCCCAGTGGTAGCGCATGAGCCACGGGAAGAGCGGGCTGAAGTACACGACGAAGAGCGAGCCCACGTAGTTCACCCAGATGACGGGCGGGCTCAGCAGGACCCGTACCAGCCGACCCTCGCCGAGCAGGTCGAGGACGTCGACGACCGAGCCGAGGCCGCTCCCCTCGCGCGGGCGTGACGCCGCCCGGACCAGGCTCACGGGCGCTCCCAGGACGCAGAGGACCGGGACCATCATGTTCACGGTCATGTGGACGAGCATGTGCCAGCTGTAGACGGCCGTGGAGTACATCCAGAGGCCGCTGAGGGCGAGGTACAGGGTCAGGAGCCAGCCGGCGAGCCAGAACAGGATCCGGGACACCGGCCACCGCTCGCCTCGCCGCGTCACCCGCACGACACCCCACACATAGAGGCCGACGGCGACGGTGGCCAGGACGACCCACAGCACGTTCGGGCGGCCGAGACCCGTGAGCCGGGCGATCGTCGCCGGCACGTTCATCTCGTACCCGAGGTAGTTGACCTGCGTGCTCTGCGGGACGAGGTAGCGGGGCGGGGTCAGGTACGTGACCACGGTGAGGGATGCCACACCGAGGACCAGGAGCACGACATCGCGGGCGATCCCTGCTGAGTTGTCTACGTACGTCCTGCGCTGGACCGCCTGTCGCCAGGCCCACGAGACCACGAGGAGCGCGAGGACGACGAAGCCCGCGACGAGCGGCAGGCCGTAGACCGTGGCGAACGGCGAGACCCCGGCGAGCTGCTGCCAGGCGCCGACGCCGTAGCCCACCGCGACGACCGTCACGAGCATCGGAAGCCAGCGCTGGTAGCGGGTGAAGGCCGTCCGCGCGGCGTCCGTCCTCACGGTCCCTGCGGCGAGGACGGTGACCGCTCCGGTCGTGAGCGTGACCGAGGCCAGCGTGGCGAGCCCCACCGCGTCGGTCGCCCAGTCGTGGTCCAGCCCGACGGACACTCCCCCGGTGACGGCGACGAAGATCGCTGTGCCCGCCCCGGCGAACCATGCCAGGGGAAGCGCGCCGCTGACCGTTCGTCTCCAGCCGAGGGCCATCACCCAGAGCGCGACGAGGGCCGATGCGAGCCAGGCGAGGTCGCTCGTCGTGGACGTGACGAAGAGCCACCAGGCGTCGGGGCGCATCGAGTCGAGCACCGACATGCCCTCGATGAAGCTGGGGTTGGCGAAGGTCATCACCACCGACGCCGCGAACCACACCTGGGCAGTCCGGAGCATCCAGCGCCAGAGCCGATGGTCCTGCGGGACCGACCGCCCGGGCAGGACCGGCGAGACCAGGACGATCGTCGCCAGGACCCCCAGCGCGACCGCCCCGGCGAGGTGTGCAGCCACGTCACCGAGGAGCGCGACGAGAACAGTCAGGCTGTCGCCGAGGCGCCCCGGAAGGACCGGCTGCTGGGCTACCAGCGCGACGGCGGACGCGGTGAGAGCGAGGGCCAGCCCGACGCCCAGCCAGATGGCGACCACAGGCCAGACCGACCGAAGCGGTCGGGTCGGCGCATGGCCCGACGGCTCAGACATTCCTGTGATCACCCGGATCCGACTCGAGAGTGGTGCCCGGAGTCTAGCCGGAACGACTGACCGTACAGAGCGATGCCCGCAGGGGCACGCTGCCGCTGATGGGGTCGCTGGGCCCGAGACTGAGCGCCAGGTTGATGCTCGCGCTGTCAGGCCCGTACGGCGGGTAGCCGGGCAGGTCCAGCAGCGCGCACTCCTGCCACCAGCCGTGCTGGGCGACCACGACGTCCGGATGCACCGTGTGGTTGAGCCGCACGCGGGCACGCGCGCTGCCGTACGGCGTGGAGACGAGCGCCCAGTCGCCGGCCTGCAGGCCGGCAGCCGTCGCCGTGTCGGGATGCAGCTCGACCTGCGGGTCCGGAGCGCCGTCCCTCAGCGAGGAGATCTGGCGGTGCTGCGTCCCGCAGAAGCGCAGGGATCGCACGGTCGTGAGGATGAGCGGGTACGGGCCCCCGAGGTCAGGACGCGACCGCGGGCTGATGGACGGCTCGGTGTAGGCCGGCAGCGGCGGGTAGCCGTGCTCGGCGAGTGTCTCGGAGAACAGCTCGACCCGTCCCGAGGGCGTCGAGAACCCCCGTGGCACGCCGTCCGACACCTCGGCGTACTTGCGGTGACGGGTCGCCAGGGGGAGCCGGATCCCCTCCGGGTGGGCCCGCAGGTCCTCGAGTGACACGCCGCTCGGCGCGAGCTGGTGTCGCCACGCGGCCTCGATGTCCGCCCCGAAGAACCGCTCCCCCAGCCCGAGCCTCTCCGCGAGCGCGAAGACGATCTCCTGGTCCGAGCGCGACTCGCCGCGAGGCTCCTGCAGGGCAGCCCTCAGCTGGACGAGCCCCTGCGCCTCCTGGCTGATCTCGAACCCGACCCGCAGCGCCTCGTGCTCCCAGGGGGCGGATGCGGGCAGAACGATGTCGGCGAGATCGGCGGTCGGGTTGAGGAACAGGTCGGCGTGGACCATGAAGTCCAGGCTCGCGAGCGCGTCCCGCCCTCGTGCGCTGTCGCCGTTGGCCACGACCGTGTTCGCGCCGAAGTTGACGAGCCCTCGGACGCGGTACGGGACGCCGTCGAGGATGGCCTCGTACAGGGCCTCGCCGGTGACGAACTCGAAGCGCGCGGCGCTCAGCGGTCGCTCGGCGAGGCCGAGCGTCTTTGCGCGCTGACCAGGATCCAGCAGGTCGAAGCCGTCGACGCGGTTGACCGGTACCGGGGTGAACAGGACGTTGCCGCCCGGTACGTCGAGGGATCCGGTGAGTGCGTACAGCTGGCCGATCGCGCGGACGATCTGCGTCGCGTTGCTCTGCTGCTCGATCCCGCTCCACGTGTACATGGCCACGGGACGTGACTCCCACAAGGTGCGGGCCGCCGCGACGATGTTTCCCGCCGGGACCCCCGTCACCTCCTCTGCGAGGTCGGGCGGCATCGCCGCGCACCGCTCCGCCATGAGGTCGAAGGCCGGCCGGCAGGGGATGGGGCCGTCGCGACCGGGGACCTCGATGGTGCCTCGGAGGGCCAGCCCCTCCGGCGCCGGCTCCTCGCCGGGATGAGCCGGGTCGTACGTGACCGGCCCACTCAGTGCACTGTCCCAGGCGACGTAGCCCGCCCCGCTGCTGTTCGCCAGGTCCTCGCCGCGCAGGAGACGGCCGGTGTCGGCGCGCACGAGGAACGGCGCGTTCGTCCAGCGACGGACGAAGTCGGCGTCGTACCAGCCCTCCTCGATCATGACGTGCGTCATCGCCAGCGCGAGGGCGGCGTCGGTCCCCGGCCGGACGCGCAGCCAGTGGTCCGCCTTCGCCGCCAGTCCCGCGCGCCGGGGATCGACGACGACGAGCCGGGCGCCCCGCCGGAGGGCGGCGGTCGACGCGGTGGCCTGGGCGAGCCAGGCGATGGACGGGTTGAAGCCCCAGTACAGGAGGCATCCGGCTCGCGCGATGTCCGGCATGTACGCGCCGGGGACGGCCGCGCCGTAGGTGAACAGCGGAGCGAACAGGCGGCCCCAGCCGCAGAGCTCCATGTACACGCTCATGTTCGGGCTCCCGAACGCACGCCGGAGCCTCATCACCCAGTCGACCGCGTCGGACATGGCCGACGTGGACGGTGATGACGACCCGAACACGACGGACTCCGGCCCGTACGTGGCAGCCAGGTCGCGGAGTCGCCCCGCGATCGTGTCGAGGGCCTCGTCCCAGGTGATGCGCTCCCAGCCGGGGTCGGCGGAGCCCTTGGGCGTGGTGCGGCGGAGGGGATACAGCAACCGGTCC